>NZ_BCBD01000054.1:0-31067 GCF_001320345.1 Pseudomonas sp. NBRC 111127
TCCAGCCCAAAGCGGGAAAGGAGCCTGAGCATCGTGAGCCTGGCTTCAAATCTGTCCACCCTCGGCCCCGGTAGCTCCATACGAAGGTGCGCATAATGCATATTATGTTAAATTGGTTATTGTAGAACCTGAAACTTCACTGAACTGCGTCGGTAATCATTAGAAATGAGAGTGTAACCGTTGCGAATCACGGACACTCCTACCCCTTAAACCCCCTCAACCCCCAGCCCATAAGGCCTCCAGCCTCTCGGGGTTGCTTCCAAACGCCAGCAAACCTCAGAAATGCGGACACTTCTACCTCTGAGCGCCTTCCGCAAACCTCTGAATTCATTGGGTCTCGTCAAAAAACGCCCGTTTGAACCGTTGCTCCGGTTTTCTGCGCTATCAGGACACTCGAGTAATCTGCGGGATTTCCAGAACCACCCCTGTAAGCGAGTAAATCCAAAGCCTCCAGGTTTTTTGCACCTAATGCGGACACCTTCCTGCGCACACGGCGAACCCCATAATCAGGACACTTTCCGTATTTTCAACGCTCAACGAGCCACAGTTCTCATCTGAAATACACGCACCCTGTGGCCCCTAAAGCCCAGCACCACCAAGCAAGCAAACGCTCCAAGCCACGCGCTCCGGGCCTCACAGGAGTCCCTCGATGTCGATCCTGGAATTTAGCTCCCTGGAAACCTCCTAGTAGCCAAGCTGTCGCACAGCTCATCCACGAACGACGCTCCGAGCCGTTTTCCTGCGAACGCGACGAAAATGCGGACACTTTCCAAAGCCCGCCCTGAGCAACCACCAGGCGGGATCCCCGATTCTGCTGCCTTTGGTGTTATTTGCGGTGAATGCGGACACTTTCCGAAATCAACCTGCCCGACAATAATGCGGACACTTTCGTTTGAATAAGCTTGTAATGCGGACACTTTCGGGAGCGAAATGGACATTGTGGTTATGAGGCGTATTTGTACGTATATTGCCACTTCACGCCAGTGACTACAGAGCCTTAAAGAGGCTTCCTCATCCTACAAACAATATAAAGGGAATTCGCATAGCTCCTTAGGCCCCGCCCCTCAAGGTGGCGACTGAAGCGAAAATAACAATATTCTTATAAACCGAAATTTATCTGAGCGACAAGGAATTACCAATGCCTGACGCTGCCAGATGCGAATTGGTCATATATGACGCAGCGAGGCAGATCCACAACTTCGAATATCGCTTAATGCGTTTCTTGTCATATGTCAAGCAAGCATGATAGTCACTGACGGATGGAGTGGATGGGCGAAAAATTTGCCGAGGTTGCGGTCGGCCAAACTTGGCGCTACTATCCGGCAATTCCCATTAACTATGGTCAGTCGATTGAAGTGAGTAATTGAAGCGGGCGGTGCAGGAGGTAAAAACTTCCTAAAACAGCCAGATTAGGAAGTTTCAATTGCTGACGTCGACCGCCCTTATACGGTATGTAAGATGACCTGCAATCCCCGGCCCATATTTGAATCTCACAGTGATTTCGTTGATCAAGATTTCACTGTAGGCCGGCCATCGATCGCCAGCGTAGCGCGATTTTTGGAAGGCTTTGCTCCCGAACTCAAGGCCATTCCAGGGTTTCTGGCCATCAGGGGCTATCTGAGGTGTTATGCCGACAACGCGCTTACATACAGCACGTATCGAGGCCACGTTGAGCGGCTATTTCTCTGGGCGCTGATCGTCCGCCAGAAGCCTGTGCACGAGTTGAAACGGCTTGATGCCGAAGCGTATCTTGAGTTTTGCAAGCACCCGCCAGCCACTTGGGTTGGGCCAGTCATTCGTAATCGGTTCATTTCAGAAGATGCTTTAAGTAGTGCTGATCAGCCACCGGACCTGGAGTTAGCGGCCAACCCAAAATGGAAGCCTTTCACACTGCGCGCCCCGAAACAAAATCGCAGCCTAAGTGAAAGTTTTGTGGATAATTCGTCGACCGACTATCACTCATCAACCGGTAGCATGAGCAATGTATTTAAGATTGCAAACGGCTTTTATGAGTATCTAGTGGAAGAAGAAATCGCCAGTTCGAATCCGTTTCGCAAGGTTACTAAAAAGGGGCAGTACAGTTCATCTCAGCTAGAATCCAGCACTTCTCGGGCGTTAACCCCTTTGCAATGGGATTATGTGATTGATACTGCAGAATCCATGGCCGCTGCTGACCCAAGGAAACATCAGCGCACCCTATTCGTGCTCGTTACGATGTTTAGCATGTATTTGCGCATATCGGACATCGTAGGGCGTACAAACTGGCAGCCCACCATGGGGGACTTTCGTCTAGATGCTGATGGGAACTGGTGGTTCCATGTTGTGGGTAAGGGCAACAAGTCCGGAAAAATCGCAGTGCGTGATGAGTATGTAACGAAGTATCTCACAAGGTACCGTACTTTCATTGGACTGAGTCCATTGCCTACTTATCAGGAGAAAACTCCACTCCTGAAAACGCTGAGCGGTCGCCCAGGCCTCTCGGATCGACAGGTGCGCGCCCTCCTCCAAACCGTTTTTGATCAAGCGCTCGTCAGAATGCGTGAAGAAGGACGTGAGCCTTATGAAATGGACAGCCTGCGCGTAGCATCATCGCACTGGCTACGTCATACCTCGGCGACCTTTGATGCGCCGTTCAGAAACGCGAAGGATCTCCAGTACGACCTGAGGCATTCCAACCTGGCGACTACCCAGAACACTTACTACCACTCACATGATCAAGAGCGAGCGCGGTCGGTCAAGCACTTAGGAACGCGAGATAGAGGCTGATGCTGCGCTGCCCTGCTCTTGCGTCACCATCTTGATACTGCTAATCACAGCGTCAACAGTAGTGCCCGGGCGTCTCCCTGCGTGAGCTTCAGCGTACCGGTAGCCGGGGCGGCGGAAAACGGCCTGAGCGCTGATACCTACCCTTGATGTCCGCCAAGCCCTGGCCCGCGATAGCATCGTGGGCAAAAGGGCCAATTCGAGATCACTATCGCGGTGAAACCAGTCGCAGGAACTCCTGTGGGCTGGGCACTGCCTGCGGCATGGCTGTCGTGAACCAAGCCCCGACTGCGTCTGGGTCTTGGCCCTCCGGGCTTCCATCCTCGTGCTTGCGCGCTCCGCTTGCCTTCAGGAGTGCCCCGGACAGACATCATGCGACGTGTTGCGGCGACGCTTTCTCCATGGGCATCATGAAATAAAACAACAACAATAAAGGCAGTACCTATGACATCCCCGATCGCCACCGTTTTCGCCTTCATCCCGCAGCAGACTCATGCCTCAAACGCTCCGCAATCTAGCAAGAAGCTGGACAGCCAAGTGGAATCGATTTTCCAGGCAATTGGCATTTCCTATTCGATCCTAGACAGGATGATTGCCCACGACCCCGGCTGCGCGCATGCAGCTGCTGAGTTCTTCGTGACAACGCTTATGAAGGACGGTTGGTCACGGAACACATCGCATCGGTTAGTGAATGAGACCGACTGGCAGTGCCGGATGTATATAGCATGGAGCGTTTTGAACACCGAGAACCGCGGGATCGCAGCCGCGCTCGACTATGAGGTGTACCAGAACTATTGGCCGAATCTGGAATTTTGCGCGGTTGAGTTTGAAAAGAAGATGGAGCGTTGGATCGCCGGGGCTTGAATCGACCATTGGCGACGGTTGCGTTGCGCTAGTCTGCAGCCTCCTGCCGTTCCGAGGGCCTAGTACTGGCATGCTTCGGGTCGGCAGTGTTCTGAACTGGACGACTCAGCGCCAACTGCTCTCGCATCCATTGGCCTGCCAATTTGAACTCCTGCATCATGTCCATGAACTCTTTTTCAGTCAGAGCTCTGGGAATATCTGGCCTCAAGGCGCCCCCTCCAAGCAACGAACCGGTTGGGAGCAGGATACTTGATTTTCAGACCGGCATCGCATCCGCTGTGGCACATCGCCTTGGTGCAGTCGGCGGGAAAACTAAGCTATAGCTTAGATTCTCTAGCCAATCGTGACAGAAACCGCAAAAACTAAGGTAAACCTTAGATTTTGGATCTTGACCTTAGGCCGTGGGTTGACCAACAGAATGTGTACGAGGCCCCCGGAACTCAACATCGCTTGGTCTCGAGGAGCCCTTCAAGACCCCAGCTGGCGTACAGAGCCCAGACGACACATTACCCACCTACCCTCGCTTGCGACGGGTGCGCTTCGCCGTTGGCTCATTTCTGACGATGAGCAGTTCGGAGTCCAGGACTGTGCGCGAAATAAATGCAAGCGTGCGAAGCGTAGGCTGGCTATCGATTGCCCGCGCGACCTCATCTGGATTGACCGACTTGTGCCCGATGAGGCGCCGGCTTCTGCTTTTACGAAGCGCGTCGACGATCAACTGGCCAATTTGGCGAATCCCACCCTCATCCAGATCCCGGATGGCTCGTTGATCCCGGGAGGTACCTAGAAGATCACTCATCATGTGGGTTTTGACTTGCGATGGGTCATCCGAACATCGGTAGGCCACAGGGCGGCTATTGAACACAACGTAGTGCTCATCATCGTCAGGCAGCACACCGATATCATTGGGGCGGAACCCGAACGAGTTGTCGACGATCTGCTTCGACAGGTAATGCGTGTTGAGCTCGGCGCTTAGATGGAACGCAGGGGCCACATAGTAGACTTCGTTGCCCAGGCTTTCGAGCTCAAGTAGCAAATCATGCTGCGCGGAATGCCGTAACGCATGCAGGTGCCAACGGTAGTAGGCGCCCCCCATCAGCGTGTATTCCTTGCAGTTTGTGCGCTCCAAGCGATGGCTCAGCTTGAACTGCAGGAACAGTGGCGATCCGAAAGGAATCTTGACGTCGTAGCCACCACCCGGCTTTCCCTCCTTCTGCAGTGAAGGAAACTCGGGGGCAGCCACTACATGAGCACCGGGCGCTGTGATCAGCTCGTTGGTGAAGGCGAAGCCGTAGGAGAATTCTGACATCTCAGGTTTCATTGTTGCGGCGTCCTTGCTCTTGGTCGTTCATGGCAAAGCATCGGGTTTTACTGTTCGCATACTGGAGGTCGGTGACTAAGGGGCAGGTGCTGACGCTGCAAGCTCCAGAATCGACCAGCCAGCTTTCTCAAGCGCAGCCCTGCGTTTTACACCAGTAGCGCCCTCCCCCAGTGAACTCTGGCGTATGGCCAAGCACAGCATGTGCGACGGACGGGTCATCCCGACGTACATCAGCATCATGTCTTTCTTCGCTGTTTCCTGAGGCCGCTTGGTAGCTGCTTTTTTGCCCTCAAGACATGGCATGAGTTTCTGGATGAAGTGACTGCCCCTGAAGGTCTCCAAGATTATCGTCGCTGCGTGTGTCTTGCCCTTTTCCGAGTGAATGGATGACATCCGGATATCGACGCCGGCGGAGACATCCTCGAACCGGTAGGTGTTTACCAGGGATCCCCCTGTTTCTCCGGCTTCGGTGGCAACCGGAGCAGGCTCATAGGCAAGGTATTGACGGCCCGGGATGTCAGCTGCCACACCCTCAGAATCATAGAGCGCGGCAGCCAGCACCATGAGTGTCGGTGCGATGACCTTGACCCAGTCCTGCTGCGTGATTTCGGACGGCACAAACAGCATCTGCTGGAGACACTCGCGGTACCGAGCTAAGGCTTCGGGTTTGGTCGTGAATTTCTCAAGTACAGCGGCTTGGTGCCGACCTCGCATCTGAACCAGGCTACGAGGGAAAGCCAGCTCACCGAGGTTGATCAGGCACGAGGCCAGTAGCTCAACGGCTGAAATGGCCGTGGGCTCCTTCATCACATAGCGGCGCGCGATGTGTGCGCCCTCGGCAAACGTGCGAGGCTTGAACGACGTCTTGGTCGTGTCAGACCGATAGGATGGCCAATAATGCTCCAAGGCTTTTGGGTACTGGTTGGGCTTGAAGTTCTCAAGGCGATGCACGGCCCCGACGGCGAACACACCCTTCTCGCGGATATCTTCCGGTAGATGTCTCAGCACCAGCTTGCCGAATTCGTCCAGCACTCCGGTTGCATCCTTGTCCGGAAAGACGATGATCGTGTTCGGGATGGTGCAGGGTTCCCCTTCAGCCCGCAGCCCTTTCAAACCATCCGTGATCGGAACATAGGCAAACGGGTTGGCAATCGATGCAATGGCCTGATCAAAGCGGAAGCTGCTCGCGATCTCCAACTGACGCTTTGGGTCAGGGAACGGATCTGACAGTGGTGTCTTCTTCTCGAAGATTTCCTGGTTTGGGTCGCCGACGCGAATGACCCGAACATCTGGGTCATCGTGGGGAAAAACCCGTTGCAGTATGCCCGCCTGGTCAGGTTGCGTGTCCTGCATCTCATCGATCAATACGCACGGGAAGCGCAGACGCAATGCGCCGCCCACAGCCGGCTCTTGGTCGAGTAAGGCGTGGCCCAGCACGAACACTTCATCGAAGCAGAAATAACCCGCCTTAGCAGCGCCGCTCAGCGATTTCACCACACTTTTGTAGGTGGCGGTGTGGGGCGCAAAACCGATGTCTTCATCCCCGAGCGGACGATCGAAATCGGCAGACCGGACTCGCAAGCTGTGGAGGCTTTTGTGCTTCATCTCAAAGGCCGTCTTTGCGCCGAAATGCTCGCTATCCGTCAGCTTTCTCCGGCGTGCCTTATGCGTGAGGTCATCGTCAATGGCCTGCAGCGCAATCCCTTTTGATCGCAACCAGGGCGAAGCCAAGAATCGTCCGGTGAAACCATGGATGGTGTCGATATAGTGAGGGAAGCGCAGCAGCCGTTGACCTACTTCCGTACCGCCGAGGCGTTTCTCGATCTCTTCCCTGGCCGCGTTGGTGTGTGATAGCACGCAGATACCCTGCATGCGGCTCTTCCAATGGCGAGCCAGGATGGCCAATTTCGCCACGACCAGGGTCGTTTTGCCGCTCCCTGGGCAAGCCGCTACATCTATGGTATCCATGGATTTCAAGAAATCACGACGAGGCTCGTCCAGCGTTTCCAGCCCCATGAGCTTGATGACCCAATCCACATCGGCATCAGTGATGGGGGCAACCAATTGGCTAAGTGTCATTCGGCGACCTCTTCCAGCGGATCAGCTGAGCCTGCCGGTGCTGCCGGCACCACGAGGGCGTGAGCCGGGCTGGAGGTTGTGGTCAGTGCGGCACCTCCGGTTGCGTACTCGATCGCGTGGACAACATAAGTGGGCAGCAGCCCCCGCAGAGTCGAGGCGTCCAAGGTTTTGTTTTCAAACCGCTGGTCGATCAGATCGATCAGGTGCTGGGCTGCGATCGCTTTAGAGGCCCTTTTGAACAGTTTGTAGATCGCGGAACACCTTGCATCTTCGGTGGCATGGGTGGTCTGGATCTTGTCGAAAGCTGTCTGCGCCTTCTTCAGCAGCGTGACCTTGGTCTCCTTGTTTTCGTCGATCTTTTCCTCATTGATAGCCAAATATGCGGCGTGGTGGATTTCCTTCGAAAGCCCCTTGAACGCCAGGTCGTACTCGAGCGTCCAGTGATCCGCAACGAATGTGCGCACGCATTGCCCGTCACTTTCTGCTCGCTTCTCTCGGTGATCTTTGAGTCCTTTTTCAACGTCCGGCGCAGTGGCACCGAAGTCTTTCTTCGCGCGCCAGCGTCGATCGGCTTTGTCCGGCCATACAGCCCCTTTGACTCCCTTCAGGCCCAAAATCTCGGGTGCACAATCCGGCATCACGTCCATGTCAGTAATGCAGGCGGTAGGCACGGATATCTCGCCCTTGGAGGTGTCTTTTCGCTGCAGGATTTTCGAGTACCGCCGCAAACCAACACCGCCCACGTTGATGATCGATACGCCATGCTTGGTGAGATCTTTGCCAAGTCGCCGAGCAAGTGAAGGCAGCAGAATGGCTTCGGCATCGCCTTCTACGACCAGCAACCCCTTGGCGAAGAAAAGCCCCGCTTTGGTCACGTCTAGGAAGCGGCTGAGGAAACGATAGTCGTCGGCAGCAAGGCAGGTTTGCTCCTCTGCAAGGGAGAATGCCTGCTGCCGCTGCATCAGAACTAGGTTCTGCAACGGAATTTTCGAGCTCAGGTTGGGGCTATGCGTGGTCAATATGACTTGAACCGGCCTCAAGCCTGTAGCTGGCTGAGCCGCAGCCTCAAGAAACTCCATCAACTGGAGCTGGCGCTGAGGATGTAGGTGCGCTTCTGGCTCTTCGATGAGAAGTAACGGAAGTCCGTCGGGCTCTTTACCGAGCAGCAGTAGCTCACAGGCCATGAACAGCACGTTGTTTGAGCCCAGCCCATAAACGCCGCGGGCTTCACCTGTGGCGTGATCCAACAGCCCCAGCTCCAAACGCTCCAGGATCTGTTTGAGTTTGGCGGGATCCGTTCCCGCCTCCCCGAAACCAATGCGACTTGTCAGTGGCTGGCCAGCAAGGGAGAGTGGACGCAGGTAGGTGTCGTTGATTTCCTTCTGCGCGGAGACAATGGCGCCGTGGCTGTTCACCAGGTGGCGAAGATAGTCACCCATGCCTGCAATGCTGAGGGCTTCCGCGTCAGCGAGGTCAGCTGGAAGCGCCGCAGGATCGAAGGCACTGCCAGCATCAATATTCGGGAAACTACTCAGTACTTGAGACAGGCGGGAATTTCTGCCCGGCGACATCTCTCGTTCGGCATCGCGCAGCGGTTTCAGGTACGCGGTGGCCAGTAGTTGCCGTACACCCACGTCCAAAGATGGGCCTTCTCCGTTTTCACCCGAGCGAACCGAGATGTCGACCCATTTACGGGTGGAGGCAGAGGCAACGATTCGGCGAGCCGACCAGTGAACGTATAGCCTCCCAACGCCACCCTTGTAGGTCACGTACTCTGCGAAAGCGCCGAGTTCCGCGGGGCTCAGTCCCTCCAGCGTACACCTGAGGGTGATGGCTTCCGCCTGGGTGCCATCGTTGGCGATGTGAAAGTCCTCGATCTGTAGCCTGAGATACTCAGCATCACGGGTCTGCAGAACGTAGCGAATCGCATCGATGACTGCGGTTTTACCCGCATCGTTTTCACCTACGAGGGCAGTCACCCCTTCGTTGAACTGGATGTTCAACGCATGACCGCCTTGGCCGAACTGGCGGAAGTTTTCGATTTTCAAAGCCGAAAGATACACAGCGCTGCCCTCACCTGGTTCAGTGGCAGGGAGAGGGTTGCTGAGCGTCAACCTGGCCGACACCATCCCTCCCTGGATGTGCTAGCTATATGCCATGAAAAATCCACTGGGGCTAGACGATTCGGCCGGTTCCTACCGGGGGGGCTTGGTCATTCGGCAAACCCGTGTGGGCGTGTAGCCGTCGCGGGTATCAGTTCAGCCCAAATTGATGGCCGCGTAGCCCGCCCAAGACGCCAAGTTTCATTTACCATGCTGTCGGCCCAGGCCGGGCGCGAACAGGCCGAAAGCCCCAATATGCACAGGTGTTTTCGTTTGGCAGCAAAATCACTAACAGCCCGCGAGGCCTATCAAATCCTGCGAGACATTGCCCTAGGGGTTCGCACGATGCGCCGCATTGGCCAGCAGTCGTGGGCTGAGATCTACTGTGGCTTGATGACTGTCGAGGCCGACGGCTGGGTGCTCACGTTCTACAACGATTGCGACGCCCTCGATTACTGCGACAGCTGCTACAGCCCTGATGGCCGCAGATACATTTTCAATTCGTCGCAGTCGTACAGCACTGACCCGGTAGAGTTATTGAGCACTTGGGAGCATGCGCAGCTTGAAAAGCTGTTGAGTGCTTCGTAGCCGGCGATGAGAGAGTGACAGAGGGTTGGCTTAGTAGGCGGTCGGCTAAGGCAGCTAAGATAACCAGCTCCTCATCGCGGTGATTGCCCATGGACGATTTCGCCAGCCGTTTTTCTCAGCAGGGTTATGAACCCTACGCCGAGGACCGCTCTCACCTTCTGAAGGCATTGAATGAACAGCTCGGCAGCCCAGGTGATGCTCCTCGGCTTCGACGCCTCTATGACTCATTGATCGATGCGGCAGGTGATGGCGCCGATGAGGGCATTTTGCGGCATGCGACGCAGCTAGCAGACTTAGTGGTTTCGCACGTCGAGCCAGAGAACGGATGTCTCGTTTACTACTCATGTTCCAATGCATGGGCCGAGCTGAGGAAGCTGGAGGTGCAGGATTGGGCGGACGATACCCTTGAGCACCCTGCTCTGCTCAAACAGCTTTATTTCCTGCGTGCCTCTGTACAGCACTCAGGCTTTAAAGAGCTGGCACCAATGCTTCGCTCCAGAATCCACTGCAATCTAGGCAATGCGCTCAGGGCGTGTGGACGCTGGATCGAGGCGCTCGGGGAATGGCGCAACGCTTTGAAAGACAATCCGATCCTGGGTATGGCGCTGGGCAACCTTGGCATTGGCTTGGCTCAATACGGCAGTGCGCTTTACGACCGCAGTCACACCTATTGGCTCCTTGTGCATGCCCGACGCAACCTAGCATCAGCCATCGAGGGTGGCGTGGGCCGTGATGGTGCGACATATTCTGACGCGATAGAGTTTTTCAAATGGCATCACGACAGGCTTGCCGAGTGCGTCGACGACGAGGGTGACGCGGAGTTGTTAGAGCATAGGCTTGGCTCCTCGAAGGAGGAACGGCGTTACCGGCGATGGTGCCTTGAGGAAGAATTATTTCTTAATCCCATGAACGACCTGGGAGCGTTCCCCGCCGCCGCTCAAGACGTCCTGAGATTACCTGGTCATGATGCCAAGGCTGGAATCACTTACCTCGGCTTTTACAACCAGCTGAAGCAGGAGTACGGGTTCGCCCGTCATTGTCTTTATTTGGGGGATCACGCCAAACCCGGTCATGTGGCAGACAGGGGCATGTCACTCGCTTTCAATTGCGATTACGCGCTCTATGGCATGGGTCTGGAACAGATCAAGACTGCCTACCGCAGCGCCTATTCGTTGCTGGACAAGCTTGCCTACTTTATCAACGCCTACTGGAAGCTGGGCATACCCGAGAAGTCAGTAGGCTTCCGGACTGTATGGTTCAAATCGGACAAAAATGGCCGTCTACTCCAGCCGCGGGTTGTGCGTGATGAGTTCGTATCCACGCGGAATCTTCCGCTTCGCGCACTATATTGGGTATCCCAGGACATCTACTCCAAGGAGCTAAAAGATGTGGCTCGACCTGATGCTCAGGCGCTTGATGAATTGAGAAACCACCTTGAGCACAAGTACGCCAAAATCGTGGATTCTTGCCATTGGATTGGCGAGCATTCTGGGGTCTGGAGTGATCACTTGGCCTTTGTGCTCGATAGGGATGACCTCTACGCGAAGAGCCTGTTGATGCTAAGGCTGTCCAGGGCGGCGCTTATCTATCTGTGCCTGGCAATGCATTTTGAGGAATCGCAGCACACGCATGAGGGCCCGGTTGGGGAGTTGCCAGTCGAGGACTACCCGGACGACCTCAAAACCTGAGCTGGCGGCGATTGCTCCGTCATCAAATTTGGCTGAACCAGCCGACAGAGCGAAATTTTGAGTTCGCCGGCCGGAGGCTAGCCTCATCGATTAGGTCTGAATCGCCCCTTGTTTTGTAGAGTTATCTAACGACTGCAAAGGGTCCAGGCTGTGTGAAAACCTCCCGACCTATGTCGCTGTTCGAAAAACAACCTAAAAATCGCATTCCTACGCGAAATCTGGGCCTGCTGAATAGCCAAGACCATTCAGATTTCACGTAGAAGCGCGATCATCGAAAAGTGGCGGGGGTTTTCACACAGCCTGGGTCGATAGCTGCCTCAGGGCTGGACGTCTGCATCACGAATTGGCTTGAGCACTATGCTCCCACCTATCAATTCAATGATCAGGGAATCACCGATGTGAAGATCCATGCGTTCGAGGATATTGTCGGGAAGGTCAATGATGACATCCCCAGAACCATCTCCTGGGTCGTGGCATTTTACGGTTGTCCGCATGGATTCATTCATAAGGGGCGGCTCTTTTGGGGTTGATGGGAAGCCTCCATCCTACGCCCACATGGCCCTTCCGGACAGCAATCGACCCACGGCGATCGCTTAATGTTGGGGCCTCCGGCTGGCGGCGCTGGAGCTGACAGGTGAGTTTTGGGAGGTGTCTGCTTGATGATCAATGGATACCCCCAAGCGCTTCGCTAACCATCGACACGAACCGTGCCAAAGCCCTGCCCGCTCTAAGGCTAGCGCACCAACTCCAACTCCTTAATCCGGATGGCCATGGCCGAATCCGAGACACCGAATTGCTGGGCCAATGACACCAGGTTCTGGTTGTTGAACCGGGTGCACCGTGCCAGCGCCAGCTCGCGCTCACCGGAATCTTTCGACGCGTAAAGCAGCCGATCAGGATTGATGGGATCGAGGTGATACGCGATCACGTCGCTGAAGCGCAATTGCCCCCTGCAGCAGAACATGAACTCGAACCGTTCCCTCAACAGCTTCTGAGGCATGAGGAAGCAGGCCGCAAAGCGATCTGCTTGCCGCTCTGCTGGTGCACGTGGTGTTTGCAGCGGGCTGCCATCAAACGCGCGGTCGCGATGCATGACGGTGTCCTCATGCAGCACGAGGTGACCGATTTCATGGGCACCAGTGAACAATTGGACTTTGTCACCAAATTCGGTAGCGACTGCGATCTTGTTCGATTGACGATCAATCAAGCCCGCGATGCGAGTGCCGGTGTTATGCCGGTTGAACTGGGTATCTCCCAGGGTGGGATGCTCATGATAGTCGTAGCCACAAACCATGGCAGCGATCCGGGGGCTGCGCATCATCATCGGTGGAGTATCTTGATCCGGCCACAGGTACCGGCGATCACGGTAAATCTGCATGAGCAGGTCGGTCGCTGCTTTCTCGATATGGGCTTCGTTCATGGCATAACACCAGATATAGGCTCTTAGGCACAATCTAGCCCAATATGTAGTGCTTTAAATATGTGCTTAACCCAACATATAGGCTTTGCCGATGAACGGTACGGCTGTAATGGGTGCCCAAACTCCAATGGGCTTAGAGATCTGAAACAGGATCCGCTCTCTCTCGTTAGATAGCAGCCACGCTATCGAAACCCATGGTATTTCCTGTCCTTCGACCAAGGAACATAGCGGACTGGGTCGGTCTCGGTGCTGAAGCGGACTCCTTGGATTTTGTGAATCACAATGCCGTCTCGAGCTAGACGCAGGCTTGGCTCCGGCGGAGGTACCAGAGGGACGTACTGGGAGGACTGATCCGAGTCTTTAGGTTCCGCTTCCCAGAACTCTGGGTAATACACCAACCTATCCTCATCCGGCTCCCAGAGACTCACATACTCAGCCTTTTGTGTGTCCTCCAGCCTTTCTACTCCACTGGCCTTGTGGAAAAGAATGACGTTCTGCCCTGGTGACGTATCCTGTTGCACCTGCGCAGAGGGGAATAAGATTCCGTCGAGATTCAGCTTTTCATGGGTTGCTAGGAAATCGGCAATCGCTTGCGTGATCAGATACCCACTTTCCGCCGAGTTCGGCATCACAGGCATGGTCAGCTGGCGCTGCAAGTCTTTCAAAAACGCGCAGCGTTCGGTGAGGCTCCTGCGAATTGGATTGAAGTAGCTCAACCCCCGATGCGGACGCATTGAAGCCAGGTCGTTCAGGTTGAGAAGCCGCAGAGGCCGGATTACGTCGAACCGCGCGGTAACCACCATGCTGCCAACGGGAGGGCGCACCTCCGCAATTGCCGTATGGTCATCTGTTGCGCCGTAAAAAACCGAAATCCCCTTGGCGTTCATTCGGCCAGGAGATCCCTTACCTCCTGGTACCGGGCCGAGATGCTTTTCAGGGTGAGTAAGCGCTTCCTCCATGCTCTGCTCATCTTGGAACACCCTACCCCGCTGGAATGACGAGATTTGATGCCCTTGGCCTGCGATCACAATGGCTGATCGGTCGTCCATCGAGCGCAGATCTTCTATGCCGTCGAAGACCATGGTTAAGATTGAACCCACCAAGGGATTTGCCAGCCGGGATTCAAACTGCAGGCTGTGCTCCATTTTCCGCCAGCCTACAGTCAGCTCCGACGATGCCTCTGTTTCCTCTTCGAAATAAGGATCGTCATCATCTGAAAGGCTCCAAGAGTCGAGCAAGCGTTCATGGATGTCAGAAAGAAGGGTCTCATCGGAGCCCAGCATGCGCTCCAGAACGTCATACAGACTTTCCCCGATCGGTGGGTAACCGTGATGAATCACTGAGGCAGGTTGTTGGATAGCCCGGAACGAGGCATGGATTGCTGTTTCGCAGAGATCTACCAGCTCTTCCATGTCCATGACAGGGAGCTCTCGGTCGCAGTAGTCACACTCGCTGATGTCATTGTCCGAAGCGTGATGCTGCAGGAAGGTTTCGGTAAGGCAATCGGTACACACCATTTGACGCATAACTTGCTCCTTCGCTGCTCCACTGATACGCCCATACGACCAAGTGAAGATTACTCGCTAATTTATTCAGAGGTTCAAACATGTCTAAGGCCAAGGGTTAAAAAACGAATGCGTTACGCATGTTCGGCCGTGTAGCACTACAGTAAGCTGACGGCTGAGCACTGGGGGCCTTTTGGCAGTCACTTGCAATTTGATGGCGACGCCTTGCACAGCACCAACCTTTGCTGCTGTACAATTAAATCAGCCTCGTTTTTTGCCTGCGTAACATTCTCGGCCGTCGTATCACTAGCAGTTGATTTTGCCAGTGCTGACAGCGAGTTTACAAGTGAAGCTGAGCCATTCGTGTCAATGTATTCAAGGGAGCTAAGCGCGCCTGAATCACTGAATGATGCCGACAACGTCAGCTTGCCAAATGCTTTTGGGGTTGGGATTGGAATTTCATATGGTGTACCAAGTTGAGCGACCAATACCGAACCTGACCAATATACGGCTTTTTTATCATCGTTCGGATCTATCACCTTAAATTCTAACTGCCCGGGCTGACGGGCATGCAATACAGGTGTATTACCTGATTTGTCCAAATTTACAATTGGAGCATTCGCCCCGGAGAAGGACGATATTTCAGCTGCTAAGGGGGGGAGAGACCGTGCTAACGCAGCGGTATAAGGGTTACTTGCTGGATCTGCCATCAGGTCTTGCGGCCCTTTTCTCTTAAGATCAAGAATGGCGGAGTAAGTGAGGCTGAGGGTTCCATTTTTCCCGAATCTGGCGACCAGGCTGCATGCATCTTGGGGGACTGCAGCATTCTTGATGCCTCCTCCACTGAGCACGGAAGTCAAACTTAACACTGACTTTATGATTTCCTCACCCCGGCCGTTGGTTGAGGAGTTCCAGCTCTTTATTCGACCGTCGTCGGTGCGTTCTATTTTGACACTTGCGTCAGAGAATACTCCTTCCAGATCGTTCAAATCTATTTCATGGTAATCTTTTGGATCATTTGAAGCTGCGTTAGAAACGGATGGACTAACGTCCGTGGCAATCTGTACATCGGCTTGGTCGTTACATGCCACCGTTCTTGTTGCAGTTACCTTTACCGTAGAATGAGTTTCGTGATAGCCAATTTTTGCATTGGGTAAGCTAGCACATCCATGTAGCAGTGACATCCACGCAAATAACGTAGCTATTGAAGTGTTTCTCATGATCCGTTCCCCTCCATTGGCGATGCTCCGAGATGGCAAATTTATGGTAGATGCTAGCTCGGCCTGGGCGCTTTGCCACTATGGGTAGGATCTGTATCATAAGGCCCGTAATATGGTGCGCCTGAGGTACAGCCAACCTTCAAGAGAAAAACCCTCACCAGGGTACTGCTCACATTTCAGTGGAGTCACGTGGCGTGGTCGAAAAATTCATTGAGTGCAACGGAAAACGCTGGAGAGCGCTGACTGAGCGCTACGTTCTCCATGCAGTGACCGTATTTTCTCCCACCCAGCAGAAACACAAACTCGGATACAAGCAGCCGAAGATTTGTCGTTATTGCGGGAAAGATGAGAGCACGACGACCTTCCGCGAAGAGTCGCATGCCATCCCCATTTTCTTGGGGAACAAGACGATTATCGATGAGTTGGAGTGCGATCAGTGCAATCACCATTTTGGGGATCATCTGGAAAACAGTTTTGCAGCCTATACCCATCCTCATCGGCCACTTCAGCGAACTCGGGGGCGTCATGGTATTCCCAAGTACAAAGCCCCAGGGCTGGAGGTTTCGGCTGTCGACCAATCCAACCTGATCATCTGTGTCGATGGTGAGGGTGGGATTGATGCCCTTGAGGTCGAAGGTAAAAATCAACTCCGTCTCCCCTTGATGCGTCAACCCTACTACCCGACCGCGATTCACAAGATGCTCATCAAAATGGCATTGGCCATGATGCCAGCTGATGACCATCGCAAATTCAATTACCTGAAGCCCTGGCTTCTGAGCAAGGATCACAGGCCTGGCTTGAGTGGCTCGGTGCCGATCATCGAGTGGGGGATTAGCGGAGGCGTCAATCCGAACCAGATCACGTGCATCGTTGCCAAGGTCAAGGAGGCGTTCAAAGGCTCGGCATATGGGTACCAGTTCATATTCCAGTACGGAAACTTTCAGTACCAGCTTGTGATCCCGCTGCCTGAAGAGTGTGGTCAACGTAAGGATTTCGTCTACGCGCCCTTACTCCTACCTGATGAGCATTTTCGAGCATTTGGCCCGTCCGACTACCAGGAGAAGCACTTCAACTCCCCTGACCGTGTGCGTGGGGAAAAGCTCAGCATTCTGCTCCAATACACCAGCAGACATTCCGACGCGCCTGCGCAGGAGAGTCCTGCTGAGTAGATTTTCAGCCACGATCTGGCAGACGTGCCCTAGCGCAGCTCCGCAGAACGACATCGGCCGGGTTGAAGTAGACTGCGCTATTCGTCAGCAACAAGGCACGCATGGATGGCCAAGAGAATCCGCTATTACGCAGTAGTGTCCGGAAATCCCGCCGGCATATTCAACGCGTGGGAAGGTGGAGCGGCGCCAGCAACCCTGGGCGTCAGCAACGCAAAATACAAATCGTATGCGACCTTGGAACTGGCCGTTGAGTGGTATCGCCGGAATGTCCCCAAGGACTCTCGCTACCCCTCACCCGTTTACCATTTTGACACGAATGATGTTGGGTCAGCCCCGGCCGGAAAGGCTTCCCAAGCATCATTGGACGGCATGGCCTCTGGGACGCATGTGGTTTTTACCATCTGCAATCCTGAAACCAACGAGCCCTTCTACGTTGGCGAAACAAAACACCTTGAGCGCAGCGTACATCGTCATCTGGGAGCTGCAGGCCGCAAACGCAATGGCATCTCTGCCAAAATCGCAGCGCTTCTGGCTCAGGGGATCAGACCTGTATTTCGGGCTGTCGAGCGGTATGACACAAAAGAGGAAGCCATAGCGGGCAAGAGCAGGCTTGTCAAACACTACGTCCAGCGGGGGCTTGCACTCTGTAATCGAACTTTGGAGCATCGGGAAATCCAGGAGTTGTACCTAAAGCCGGTGGTACAGTTGGATACCACCATAGGCGATGGCCCCTTTTTCCTCGGCTCCTACCATTATTCCTCGAGAGCGTCGTTGAAATGTGGGCTTCGGGACTACCTGAATCGAGTACCGCCAGGGGATTTATCGAATCAGATAGCAGTGGAGAAGCTCACCCTTCTTTGGGCAGCCACCTCTCCAGAGGTCGAGGCGTTTGGCTTCTCGACGATATCGACTCAGGGTGGTATTTGCCTGCTTGCCAAGCTGGTCAACCATACCATCGTGGAATTCGATTATGTGCGAGCGATTGACTTGATTCCGTGACAAAGATGATGAATCCATTGCGACGGGGAGGCAAGGCACATCATTTGGTGATTGTTCACCGATAAATCACTGCAGGTGTTTTTTTGAAATTTTGGCGTTTTTGTTTGTATTCAAAGCGTAAGCGCAGCCAGAGGCTGCGAAGAAGGCGATTCCCTCTCAGCCCCTGCGGGGCTATGCAAGTGCAAGCCAGACAACAGAGGACAAATCTGGAAACCGTCAAAAGCGAAAAACGAACCAGCAAAACCGTGTGTGATCCTTGCAGATCACCGGTGCTTGTACATCACTCGCTTTTTTCTTGTCCTCAAATATAGAACTCCGTCTCGCGAAAAAATTTTCAAGGGGGCATGCAGGAAAATAGTTTAAATACAGTTAAAAGCACTGAAATATCTGGTGAGCCCAGTGGAAAACACTGCGATTCCTCTCCGCCTGTCACGGATGTGTCGCCTGCTCAGGGGGGCCGGGTCTCAGCGTTGAACACCTGTGAGCCCTCTGCTTGGTCGGAGGCACGAGTGGCTGTGGTACTCTCTGGTGCTCTACGTCGGGTCTTTCTGCCGCAACTGATGTGCGTGGGCCCTTCCACCTCTCCTTGGCCAGGAGCATTAATGTCGCTCAAAACAGGATTCGCCACTGTACTGAAAGCCATTCGTCTGAGCCGCGGGCTCACGCATAAGAACATGGCGGGTGCTAGCAGCCGTGGCTACATGCTGAAGCTGGAGCACGGGCTTTCAAGCCCAACGGTCGACAAGATGATAGCCATCAGTGAATCGATGGGGGTGAGTCCTCTGACTCTGTTCACATTGACGTTGAGCCTGGATAGCGACCAACCTGTTGATGCCCTCGTGCAGCGGCTCAAAGCTGACGTTGCAGACCTCGAAACCAAGGGCGTGCTCAAGAGCCTTGGCGTCTCGTCGCTTCCAGATATACGCGTGACAAGTCCTGCTCTTTCCCGCCGGCACAAAGTTGCCAGCAGCGCCTCTCAAGCCGAACTGTGCTTCGCTGAGTAGTAGGAACCACCGCTTTGGAGTTAAAGCCCAAGCTCAATTGAGAACAGGATGTCCCTGAGTTCAGGGGGTACGGCTTGGTCATCGACAAGGCGTTTGAGCACGTGGTAACTCACGTGAAGCCGCAATTGCTGCCGGACGGGTATGTAACTGCTATCCGTGCGTGGCACATTCGCATGAGGCAGGGCTCGCTCAAGTACTGCGAAGGCGATGGCACCCACGTCTTGCTCGTAGATGCGAGTCAAGCTGTCCAGGCCGGGTTTCCGGCGGTAGTTGGTCACTGCATCAGTCACTATCGACGTGAGAGCCTCGCGATAAAACGCAGCGGCGCAAACCCACACCTGCGTCTCCTGTTCAACCTTCAATCCCCTGCCCTCATGGCATTCATTCGGCCCGCAATATTCTGCGAAAGCGCGCTTGAGCGCCAGGACGCCAGTTGCACCTCAACCCTATCGGAAACCATGAACATGCACATTCAATTGGATCTGAACCACAACGATCGCGACGCGCTGCTGCGCCACTGCCAGGAGTTTGTTCCTTCGAGCGGAGACGCCCGCGAAGATTCCCGTCTGGCCGATGCCTTGGAAGCGCTAGCCGTTGCGCTGGAGCAAGCCCTGCTCATGAAGCATGAGTGACGTCCTGGAACGCTGACTCCGCAAGGGCGATAAGGTGGGCTACCGTGTGCCTGCCGTCATTGCGCCCCAAGGCCTCAATATCTGGCAAAAACGAATGAATGAGCCAGTATTGAACGACAGGCCCCAATCGTCGCGGGTACAAATGTCTTCGCCCAAGCGATTAGCGGGGCGCTAGCGACTCCTGGGATTACAGGAGCATCACCACTTGGATAGAGAAGCGTACCGGAGAAATCTCCTGTGGCGGCTTGCCGACGCGGCGTCCAAGTGCGCGCGCAACCGTGTTGAGGGATTCGAGCTGCTCAGGCAGGCCAGCGCCCACTTACACCGCCTGCACCCAGACCATGTCGTGATGACGGCACAAGAGCTGGAAGCCAATTTTCGCCACCCTCTTGAAACATGGTTGCCGGATGAAATTCGTGGGGAGCTCACCGGTGTTCTCCTCGCTCCCTCCAATGTCCCTACCCGCACGTGCACAGAGCTGTTGCTGGAGTTTAATGCCCGGGAGCAGTACGAGCAGACCCAGCAACTGATTCGGCGTGTGAGGGACATTTGTAAGGCCATCCCTGCGGGTGATGAGCTGTACCGAAGCTTCCGGGAGTTCTTGGTACTGAACGGCAAGACAACCCGCCACCCACTTCGCGTGTTGTTTCAGCCTCTCGACCTTTCCGTGGAAGACCTGTACCGGCAACCGGAACGCCATGAAGTGCTCGCCGGCAAAATGTACCTGTGCCCTTCCTGCCACTGGCCAATGACGATCACGCAGTCCCACATAGCCTGCCCCTCGCAGTGGTGCGAGCACGCCGGAAGCATCTTCGACCTGCACCGCCGCCAGGTCATCAATCGGTTGGATGGCAATACTCTGAACGGGCAGGTGGTCAGCGATGAAACCTTGGTGCTGCAAGATGCTTACTGGAAGTTCACCTTGCTACCGGGATTGCTGGAAATTCAGCTCGCCAGGGGCCTGCGCGCGATGGGCTTTCTTCCCATACTGTGGCCGGATGTCGATGAGGCGGACGTGCGCATCGAGGTCGGTGGCTTGCCCCTGGATCTGGACGCCAAGGTGTGGCGCTACCCCGAAGCCCTTGAAGCACACCTGCAGCCTGCCAGTCGTGGGCCAAATCGTTGGATTGTCATTCCCGACTACCAGACTCGATCTCTGTCAGCACTGAGAGAGCGTTTGGGGCCATACATCCACACCTACAGCAGTTGCCTCAATGAACTCAAGCGCCGAGCGTGATCGTGTCGAGGCCGGCTGCATCCTCTTTTTGGCCATCGCATGCCGCGATGTGAGTAAAACACCGACCATTGCAGATGCGGCGGCGCTGGCTTCAGGCCAATTGGCTCACTGGGGAGGGCTTCATGGTCTCACGAGGGAGGAGCGGCAGTCCTTGGCTGTTGCGCTGCGCTTCGTGCATCCCGAAATTACAGAGCCGTGGATCTTTCTGTACACCGCCCAGAGCCTGATGCTGCAGCCTCACTGTTACTTCTTGCTCGTCGATGAGCCTGACTTGGTCAGCCTCACTTTTGATCACCGCTACCAGCTGGCTGAAGTCTTGGACGCCAGCGATCTGATTCAAGATTACCTGCACATTGTTCGCCGGTACCAACCTCCTGTTCGCAAGAAAATACCTATCGATAGAGGCTTTGACCTGCGGGCCAAGTTTGGCGAGCGCTATCAGTACTATTCGTTTGATCAAGCTGACCTTTCAGCCTTACCGGCACCTGATCAAACACTGCCGATCCCTGTCCGACCGGAAGCTCACTCGGCTTACTGGAGTTACTCGGCGCTCAAAGAAATCGCTGAGCAACTGGATGCTTCGCCTCGCTTACACGGCAGTCATCTGAAGAGCTTACAGAACCTCTTACGACGCGAGCGCAGCATGGAGGCTGCCGCGGGCATCTTTTATCGGGTTAATGCGCCTACTGGCTCTGGCAAAACCGTATTGATGGTCATGATGGCCATTGATGCTGCTCGCCGAGGGGAGTCCGTAGTGCTGGTGGTGCCTGGTCTGCTAGAGGTCGAGGGATTGACCGCCGAGTTGAAAAACTCGCTCAGTGCTGTCGCTCCACACCTGACCGTGGCGCCTCTGCACGGCGAGCGTCGCCTGGCTGAGATTGCTGCACGGCAGTTCGATACAGGTGGCCAATCACCACCCTATGAGCATATTTGTCTACTACAGGGGTACGCCACCGATAGCGTACCGATCCCCTCCTCCCGGGAGCCTTGCTTTGGACTTCGCTTAGTGGAGTCGACAGGTCAGGACAAAGAGCGCATCTCGAAAATTGCCCACTGCCCGTTCCTCTTCAAGTGTGGGAAGACGTCGATGCTTGCCGGCGCACTGAAAGCTGACATCGTGGTCGTGAATCACGATGCACTCCTTGCGGCCTCGACCAGCATTCCGCTCGAGGACAGTGACCGTCTAGGCACAAGACGCAGCTACCTGGAGCTTTTGCTTCGGACGAAATCAATTTTCCTGGTGGATGAGATCGATGGGCTGCTTAGCCGTACGATCAAGAACTGCACCACGTCCCTGGAACTGGGAGGAAAACGTCACGACACGGCACTTGCTCGCCTGCGGACGGAGATTGATAGTCGTCCCGGTATCCAAGGCATGAAACAGAGCAAGTTCAACGTCTTGAAGTGGGCGCTGACGTTCACTGCGCAAACCCCGGATGAAATCCTCGACCTATGTGACGAAAAGCATTTTCGGTGGCCTAGCCATGGCATGCGATGGCCTCAGTCCGAGGACAAGATGTTGCAGCATACGCTCCAAGTCGACCCTGACATGCTTGAAGCCCTATACCGCCTGAACGATCGGTCAGTACCGAAAGAGTTGCATGACTTGCATGACAATCTGACCTACTGGGGCATCAAGGAAGCCCGAGCTCCGGCAGACGTAATCCGTCAACTGACCAATATCCTCAAACGACTTTCTGACGCGGGGCACATTCGCAAAGCGGGAACCAAATCGGGAGATATGAAGGCTGCGCTGATCCTGCGCGGGGCATTGGGCCTTGTCCAGGAGCAGATAGCGATACTCCACCGCCACATGCGAGATTTGCTTTGGGCTGACGTGCCAAATGCGCGCGAGGTGGAGAATGCCTTGGAGGGAACTCCCCCAATAACGCTTGTTCGTAACGGGCCGCTCCAGCACCCTATCTGCGGTTTCAAATACCAGGCTGGGGATCATGGCCCAGCAACCCTGCATGTGGAAACGCTCAAGGGTGACCCACACGCCACTCTGCAGTTTCTACCCAACCTCACTTCCCTGGCTTTTTCAAACGCACAGCGCGTTTTCATCGGGCTTTCAGCCACCGCGCACTTTCCGGGTGCGAGCCGTTATGACCTGCCTGCGACCGACCTCATCGATGTTCCTGATGCCGCGGGACAGATTTCTTTCTGCAACCTGCCAACGACAGCTCAGATATCCGGTAGTCGACCCAGGATGCGAAAACGCAAGGTGAGGGATCTGGCCGAAGAGCTTGCCTTGTGTTTGCCGCTCAAATGAAGGAAGACCCAACCCGGGGCCGTTTTGTCCTGATAACAAACAGCGACTCAGATGCCGAGGTACTTGCGATAGCGCTGCGCCATGCATTCAGCAAGCAAGAGCCATCAGAGGACTTGGGGCGTCTAGGTGAGCAGGTGCTATGGATTCGGGGCAAGAGTGCTGCTGCCCGAGCAACGGAAATGCCGGCAGATTGCGCCATGTTTCATCATGAACTACCTGATTTACTGACCGGAGAGCATAAGGACAAGCGCTTTCTGGTGAGCTCGCTGTCTCCGATTGCACGTGGCCATAACATTGTTCATCCCAACGGTCGTTCCGCCATCGGCGCCATCATCGTGTGCGTTCGGCCGCTTCCGCCCTCTGACAATTCTGCTGACACCTTGGGGCATGTGACGTATGACAACAGTAAAAGCTTGGGTTTCTACAGGACGCCTGGTGAGGCCATGGTTGCGTCCAGGTCACTGGCTTACCGTAATCTCAATGCCATTCGATTCGCCTTGCCCAATTTCTCCAGCCAGCCGGAGAACATCCGCCATTTCACGATCATGAACATTCTAGTCGACCTGGCGCAGCTGGCCGGTAGGGGGCGCCGTGGTGAAACGCCAATCACTTGCTATTTTGGTGATGCGGCGTTTGTCGATGGCAAGACATCCTGGGCTGATTTGCTAAGGGCTAGCATCCAGCATATGAAGAAAAATGGGGAATGGGATGACTTCTGTCAGGAGCACGCAGGCATGGCGGGGGCAATGCAGCAATACATTCGATAAGGGGAGCATGCGTCAATGACCACAGAGCACCTTCGCACTAATCTGTTCCGATTCGATCCTGCTGAGCTAGGGCATGTCTACCAAACCGTGGTTGATCCGGAATTCTACGACGCCTGGCGTGCGATCGAAGCGGTCGCCCCATTCAAGGACAGGAATCTCCCTACTCGAGGCTTGCAAGAACTGCTAGCCGTGATTTCCAGAGGGCCAGTGAAGGCCAACTCCAGACCGTCAACTCGGTCGGATGCTCCAGCGTTGCTTATGCTCAATGAGATCCCCCTCTCCATACTCAACGACGCACTGGAGATGTGGGGGGAAGAAGTGCTGAAATCCTACCGCCACAGCCTCCCGGGTGTTGCCAAACAGCTTGTCATCAAAGAGTTGATTCCGCTGCAAGCCAGCGCACTCTTCACGCCCACTGCCACCAATGGCAGTGCCTACGCTGTCGTGCCATGGCTTGTCGGACAGCGTATGGCTGCCAAGCTCATGAAGACCGAGCCAGGCGCGCCAGTGAAGTTATTCGAGACAGCCGATTATCGGCACAACAGAGACGGCATGACGCTTCTGACATGGGACACTCCCATTTTGGCGGCCGAAGACGGAGAGATCGCCCACCATGCGCTCGACTTGAAGCTATCCATGCTTCCGGGTCATCAGAAGCCTTACCTAGATTTGAGGGTACATATCAACAGAGTGATGCCTAACTGGGTGGGGAAGAAGCTTCACGCATGGGTGAATTCGAATAACGGGATCGTCTGCTGCAGAGTCAAAACGCCCCCAGCGGTTGATGGGAAGTGGGTGACCCACTACGTTCACCCCACCAGCCGCATCCTGGGCTACCTTGGGTTTGATCCCCTGCCCGCCATCGTTGAGGGAAGCATTCCGATAGATAGCTGTATCCGCCCCATTTTTGGGACTACTCCCTCCAAATCCGCGATTGGGGCTGGCGCCGGCCCACTTTTTTTTGATGAAGCCAGCTTTCATCTCACCGAATGCGTACCTGGTACCAAGCCGATGTTGGCGCAACGGGTGATTTCGGCTTTCCGTCGGAAACGGTTGGTCGGTGAATCGACCTTGCCAGGTTTACCGGTCATGGTGCTTGCCTCTTCTGCTGACCTTGTCATGCGTCTTCATGAGGCCACCAATGCCCTTGCAACTCAGGCCAAGCTGTTCAAACGCCTTGAGGCGCCAAAGTTTGAGCTCAAGCGCCTTTCGGTATCCGACACGGCAACGCATCTACTCCAGCCCTGTGAGCACGATGCCAATATGGAAGCGTGGTTCAAATCAGAGGTGCTTCCTGAAATCCAGCGTACTTCGGCGCAAGTGGTCATCGTCGAAACCACGCCAGAGTTGGCAAGGAAAAAGGTGGGTGATCCCAAACACAAGCTGCGTGATCTGTTCGCTCGCCATGGTGTGCGTACCCAGTTCATCTTCCATCCCCCCATCAAGCCCAGGCGAGCTCAGCGAGGGAAGCCGGATGCAGATCATCAGTCGCTGAACGCATTGATCGAGTGCATTCGGTTGCATGGACTGATTCCGATGCCACTGCCGGAAGCACCGCGATTGGCCTCAAATACCATGATTCTATCCGTGTACCTTGAGCGTATTTCAGATGGCGGCGGGTATGATCACCTTCCGGTCATCACGCGCATTGAAACCGGCAGCCAGAGAGCGGAAGTTTTTTGGGGGAGCCATGAGGATGGCGCGGTGGGTCGGTGGTATCCGTATGGCGAGGCTGTTGCCCTCATCCATAGCACCAAAAAGCTTCTCAGCGAGCAGGAGGTCAAACGCTTGGTCAATCAAGCCTTCCTTGCACCAAGACGTACCCTGGAACAGCCGTTGATTGTGTGCCTCGACAAGGGCCTGGCTCGAATCTACAAAATGTTGCAGGACGCTCCAGCCGGGGATCTTCCTCCGGTACCGAATAATGCGGCCGTCGTCAGTGTACGTTGCGATGAGAACAGCGCGCTGGTGACGGGCAACCATTCGAAATCGCCAGCTACTCCGGCGCATATTGGCAATCACATAGCTCTATACAGCGCTGAGGACGACAGTCGCGTTCACTACGTCGTCTCCCCATCCCGACATTACAACAAGGAGTCCTCCCATCGTAATGCCAACCGATACAGTGCAGATGAGGGGCTAGATAAGCCGTGGCACCAACTTGGCGTGACTGAACTAATTGTCCTCCAACCTGGCGATTTTCTGAATGAAGCCGTTGTGGCAGAAGGCATTGGTCTTCTATGTCGCCATGCTCCCCTCTGGGACTGGTACATACGATTGCCGGGCCCGATGCATCTCGGGAAGAAGATCGCAGCTGATCATCCCTATGTTGAAGCACATAGAAGCTCATTTGCGTAATGTGGCCGTGGCGTTGGTGTCGTGAGAAGACCTGCGTCCTAGTGGCTTCAGCCGCGACAGCTGAAGCCCAGCTTAGCCTGACAGACCAATGCTACTGGCCATCCAGTTCAGCATTGTTTTGAGTAATCCCTTCGTCTATTCAGCTTGGCCGGCCTCGAAAAATCCGTAAGAATGTCATTTGGCCATTACTTACTGTACGGAACACTCATATGCCACGGAAGCGCAAAGGGAGCGGCGGAGGGCCGATCGCTCTGTACGCCTTGTTGTTCGTCGTTGCCTTATTGGCACAGATTCCAAAACAGGTGTGGATCGCCATTGGGGTTATCCTTGGCATTGGCGTGCTGGTATGGGCCGTCAGACGCACCACCCGGGCGAAGCCCTACGTTCCTGAAGATGACATTGTTGCCGAGATCGCTGCGGCCTCTCGACAAGCGACCTCTCCCACTGTAACTGTCCAGTTCAGTACCAGTACCAGTACCAGTACCAGTACCAGTACCCGCGAGCGGGACTTTCATACCGTCCAGATCGGATCGTCCAGCGATAGTCAGAACTATGCTATCCCAAAACCCAGTGCTAAACCCACGGGGGTTCGTTGGCTTATTGAAGGTGAATCCATCAACGTGGCTGGATTGGCCATCCCCGGTGGACTGCTCTACATCACCGAGCGCGCGACACAATTCGGCCAATCTGAACCGTCCTTGATCGATGCCACGCTTCGTGTCGCCCGCTCACCGATGAACCTCACCGAGCGACAGATGCCCTACTGGCCAAGCTACCGGAGCATCACACCCGAGGCGCGGCGAGCGTATCTGCAATGGTTGGCAGGAGGTCGTCGCCAGCCTGCTGATGCGGGTTACGTGTTCCTGTTTTTCTATGGGCTTGAACGCCGCGCGCTGATCGATGCACCGAGCGACCCTCAGGCCCAGGCAGAAATCCCAGCCATCAAGGCCGAGGTCGAGCGGTTACTTGGTCTTTATGGTGATAACAATTCTTTCCGCGGTTACGCTACCCGCTTCCTCGCTCATATCGACGCGGGCTCTGTTCAGCCTCAGAGCTACCTAAGAGAGCCCGACGCCAGCCCCGCAGATGGGTACGAGCTGCCCATGTCCCTGCGCGTTGCGCTGGGACAGATGGCCGTGGACAAGTATCCGCTGAAGCCGAGCTGGGCATTGGTCTGGGCGCTTGCGGAGCCCAACATCTCCAGGCGTACACCTGTGACGCGGTGTGCCGAACAATTCGCAGCGCTTTTCAAAAACGAATTCGCAAAACGCTACCCCAACGGCATTGTGCTTCCTCAGAACAAGACCAAGCTGAAGATCGCCTATCGCCCTGCTTCTGCCGGATTGAGCATTCCGGCAGTAGCCGTAGGTGACCTTCCCGATGTTGCGGCAACCTCGGGAACGCGTAACAAGCTGCAGGTCATTGTCGAGGACTGCACCAACGTACTTGACGCTTACAGTCGGTACCTGGGGCGCAATCCAGACGCGGAAAATAGCCTGGAAGCTATCCTGCAGTTGCCAACAGAACTCTGGCCTGCTGAAGCAAAAGCAGAACTCGAGCTGTTGGAGCAACGCGTCGGAGGCGAAACCATCTGCATGAGTTTCGGTGAGCTGGCCGGCCGGTTCAAATCAGCCGGCGCGCTCTCCCGCGACAAAGTTGTCGCACTCGCCCGGGCCTTGGAAAGCAAGCGAATTGGACTGGAGCCCGATGTCCTTTCTGGCAGCCGTACGCCCAAAGCAGAAGACACCATCGCGCTGTTCGCCGCGGACTCTGACGAAGGCACTCTTCGCTCTACCGATGCATACAGCGCTGCAGCTGTGACCTTAGATCTGGCTAGTGCAGTCGCTGCGGCAGACGGTGACACCTCGCTTGAGGAGGTGAATCTGCTGTCAGGCCACATTGACTCATGGGATCACCTCTGCGTCGCGCATCGCAAACGCTTGAAGGCGCATCTCCAGATTCAATTGAAGCAGCCGCCCACGCTGGCAAGCCTCAAGAAGAAACTTGAGCCGCTGCCCCTTGAGGCCAAACGAAAAATTGCCAGTTTCCTGGCCCACCTAGCGCAAGCCGATGGTGAGGTGACACCGCAGGAAGTGAAGCTGCTTGAGCGCGTGTACAAATCGCTCGCTCTCGATCCGCAGTTCGTCTACAGCGACCTCCATAGTGCAGCCGTTCGCCCTTCCCCGGTCGTGGAGGCAATGACTGCGACTGGCGCGCCGACCAGTATGGCACCGTCTTCAGAAAGCAGTGGTTCGGGCTTTGCCCTGGACATGGACAAGGTCGCTCGTCTGCAACAAGAAACAGCAGAGGTGTCGGCCCTACTGGCCAGCGTGTTCAGTGACGAAGCGGCCACTGAAACAGGTAGCCCCGTGGAACCAGAAGCGCTCCAGGAACAGGAAGGCAATACAGCCGAACAGCTTGCTACCGTACATGGTTTGGACGTCGAGCATTCTGCGTTCCTCCGTCTGTTGGTTTCTCGGACTGAATGGAGCCGCGCAGAGCTGGAAGACGCAGCCAGTGATATGGAACTGATGTTGGATGGCGCCCTGGAACGGATCAACGACACGGCGTTTGAGCTGTTCGACATGCCCGTGACCGAAGGCGACGACCCCATCGAAATCAACCCCGACATTCTGGATGAATTAGCCCTATGAGTAAGATACGAGCCAAGGATCGCGACGCGGTCATTCAATCGCTGCGTGCGGGCGTTGTGCCCCGTGTAGGGCAGCACCTGATCCAGGTAGGTCGGGCGGGTGAGCTCGACTCGCTGCTCAAGGATGTGGATCGTCTCGCAGATGGCGGCTCCGCATTCCGCGTCGTCGTTGGCGAGTATGGCGCGGGTAAAACCTTCTTCCTCAACCTGGTTCGTGGCATCGCAATGGAGCGCAAGCTCGTCACCATGCACGCCGATTTGAATCCTGACCGTCGTCTCCATGCTTCGGGTGGTCAGGCGCGCTCCCTTTACTCCGAGCTGGCCAAGAACATGGCCACGCGCACCAAACCCGATGGCGGCGCACTCCAGGGTATCGTTGAGAAATTCATCTCACAGGCTAAAACGGAAGCCAAGGCCAAAGGTGTTGAGAGCGAGGTGGTCATTCGTGAGTATCTGGCGGAGCTCACCGAGATGGTCAACGGCTATGACTTTGCCGACGTCATTGCTGCCTATTGCCGCGGTTTCGAGGAAGGCAATGAGCAGCTCAAGGCTGATGCCATCCGCTGGCTGCGCGGCGAATTCTCCACCAAGACCGATGCCCGGGCTGCGCTCGGTGTGCGTACGATCGTCGACGATGCCTCCGTCTACGACCAGTTGAAATTGCTGTCCAGGTTTGTGCGCCTGGCCGGCTTCGGCGGCTTGATGGTCTGCCTGGATGAGTTAGTCAACCTGTACAAGCTGGCGAATACTCAGGCCCGGAATGCCAACTACGAACAGATTCTTCGGATCCTCAATGATTCGCTGCAGGGCTCAGCTGAAGGCCTAGGTTTTGTCCTGGGCGGCACGCCAGAGTTTCTGATGGACACGCGTCGCGGGCTCTACAGCTACCCTGCCCTGCAGTCGCGCCTCGCGGAAAACAGCTTTGCTAAGTCTGGCCTGGTCGACCTTTCTGGGCCGGTCATTCGACTCAGCAGCCTTACCCCTGAAGATTTCTACGTGCTGCTGCAGAAGCTGCGCAACGTATACGCCTACGGCGAACCTGAGAAGTTCTTGCTGCCGGACGAAGCCATCCCCGCGTTTATGGCGCACTGCAACCAGCGCTTGGGCGAGGCCTATTTCCGGACGCCACGCACGACCATTACCGCTTTCATCAACCTGCTCGCAGTGATTGAGCAGAACCCCACCGCGGACTGGCGAACGCTGTTGGGAGCCGTGGAGCTGTCTAGGGATGAGGGTGGGCAACAAGATCTTGAAGTTGAGGCCGACGATGAGCTCGCCAGCTTCAAGCTCTGACTCTTCTTCGTTTGAGCGTCTTCATCCCGAGGTTCAGCAATGGGTCTGGTCACAGGGATGGACTTCGCTACGTGATGCCCAGGAGTGGGCGGTACCGGCGTTGGTGGGTGCTGATCGCGATGTGATTATTGCGGCGTCCACAGCGGCAGGCAAAACGGAGGCCGCATTCCTCCCTATCCTGACCAACCTCCTCAACGACCGCGAGCGCGCTGGCGCGGTGCTGTATATCAGCCCACTCAAGGCACTGATCAATGATCAATGGGACAGGCTCAGCCGGCTGTGCGAGCGGCTAGAGCTACCCGTCGTTGCCTGGCATGGTGATGTGGCAGCAAGCAAGAAACAACGGTTCCTGAAATCGCCTGAGGGCATCCTGCTGATCACGCCGGAGTCCCTCGAAGCCCTCTTCGTAAACAGAGGCTCGAGTTTACCTGGGGCTTTTCAGAACCTGCGCTACATCGTCATCGATGAGCTTCATGCCTTCATTGGCAGTGAGCGCGGTAAGCAACTGCAATCGCTCATGCAGCGGGTTGAGATGGTCGTAGGCAAGGCTCTGCCTCGCGTAGGACTTTCCGCGACGCTTGGGGAGATGTCGCTGGCCCGAAAGTTTCTGAGGCCGGTTCGCCCTGATGACATCACCATCATCGAGTCGAAATCCTCTGGCCAGGAACTCCAAGTGCAGGTACGCGGCTACCTTGAACAGCCGATGCAGCAGCTGGTGGCGGAACACCTCGCAAATGCGTTAGCAGATGAAGGTGCCGAGAAGGACGACACCTCAGGTACCAAAGTGGCTATCGCAGGCCACCTGTACAAGGTATTGAGAGGGCACAACAACCTGATCTTCCCCAATAGGCGCCAGGAGGTTGAATGGTTTGCCGACCGTCTGCGCTCACTGTGCGAGAACGATGGAGTGCCAAACGAGTTCTGGCCGCACCACGGTAGCTTGTCCAAGGAGCTGCGCCAGGATGCCGAACGGGCGTTGAAAGCGGGAGATCCTCCAGCTTCAGCCGTATGCACTACGACATTGGAGCTGGGTATCGACATCGGTAACATCAGGACAGTCGCACAGATCGGCTGTCCACCCTCCGTAGCGAGCCTGAGACAAAGGCTTGGCCGCTCAGGGCGTCGACCTGGTG
>NZ_BCBD01000055.1:0-31006 GCF_001320345.1 Pseudomonas sp. NBRC 111127
GCCCGCGAAGGGCTGCAAAGCAGCCCCAAGACACTGAAGCAAAAGAATTTTTCGGACGACTGGCAAGTCCTCGAACCACCCCGTAAAGAAATGTGTACAAAATCAGCCGATTCCCGTTCGCCTTTCGGAATACGCCCCGGCCTGTCAAAAAAACTTGCCGCTGCCAACGCTGCAAGCCCCCCGCGCCAATCCCCACCACCCTTGCCCAAACCCCCTTGCCCACGGTGTTATAGCCGCTATTGCCGTGTGCAACAGCCGGTCCACAGCGCCTGGCTGACAAAACAACAAATGGAGGCGCCATGTACGCCGATCACTCCGCCTTTGAAGGCCCATACCACAGGATCGCTGCGTTTTTTCCCGAGGAAAGGATGCAACGCGTTGACGCCTGCGCGTTTGCAGGGGTATACAGTGCGCCGCGTTTTACCTGTGACCCCCTTGCGTACCGCGCACTCTTGATCACGCCTGGTTGACCCGCCCCGGCGGCACCTGAGGTCGAGAAACCCAAGGTAACCACCTTGCCCATTCCGCTGCGCCACGAGCGCGGTGGGTCCGATTCCGTCACAGATAAAAACAATGCAGGTGACTTCGTTCATGAGTGGACAAAACATGCATTCAGGCGAGCTCAAGCGGGGCCTGAAGAACCGTCACATCCAGTTGATCGCCCTTGGCGGCGCAATTGGTACCGGCCTGTTCCTCGGCTCGGCAGGCGTGATGAAATCCGCCGGCCCGTCGATGATCCTCGGTTACGCCATCTGCGGCTTCATCGCCTTCATGATCATGCGCCAGCTTGGCGAGATGATCGTCGAGGAGCCGGTGGCCGGCTCATTCAGCCATTTTGCCCACACCTACTGGGGCGGCTTCGCCGGTTTCCTGTCTGGCTGGAACTGCTGGGTGCTGTACATCCTGGTGGGCATGTCGGAGCTGTCGGCGGTTGGCAAGTATGTCCACTACTGGTGGCCGGAAATCCCGACCTGGGTCACCGCAGCCGCCTTCTTCGTGCTGATCAACGCCATCAACCTGATGAACGTGAAGTTCTTCGGTGAAGCCGAATTCTGGTTCGCCATCATCAAGGTGGTCGCCATCGTCAGCATGATCGGCCTGGGCGCCTACCTGCTGACCAGCGGCAGCGGCGGCCCGGAGGCCACCGTCGCCAACCTGTGGTCGCACGGCGGGTTCTTCCCCAATGGCGTCAGCGGCCTGGTCATGGCCCTGGCCTTCATCATGTTCTCGTTCGGTGGCCTGGAAATGCTCGGGTTCACCGCTGCCGAGGCCGACAAGCCCAAGACCGTGATCCCCAAGGCGATCAACCAGGTCATCTACCGTATCCTGATCTTCTACGTGGGTGCGTTGGTGGTGCTGCTGTCGCTGACCCCGTGGGACAACCTGGTGGCCAGCATCGACGCCTCGGGCGGCAGTTATGGCAGCAGCCCATTCGTGCAGGTGTTCTCGCTGCTGGGCAGTGACGTGGCCGCCAACCTGCTGAATTTCGTGGTGCTGACGGCCGCGCTGTCGGTGTACAACAGCGGCACCTACTGCAATGCCCGCATGCTGCTGGGCATGGCCGAGCAGGGCGATGCCCCGGCAGCGCTGGCCAAGGTCGACAAACGCGGCGTGCCGGTGCGCTCGATTCTGGTGTCGGCAGCGGTGACCTTCGTGGCCGTGCTGCTCAACTACCTGATGCCGCAAAATGCCCTGGAACTGCTGATGTCGCTGGTGGTGGCTACCCTGGTGATCAACTGGGCGATGATCAGTTATTCGCACCTGAAATTCCGCCAGCACCTTGACCGCACCGGCCAGAAGCCGCTGTTCAAGGCGCTGTGGTACCCCTATGGCAACTATGTGGTGCTGGCCTTCGTAGTGCTGATTCTCGGCATCATGCTGATGATTCCAGGCATTCAGGTGTCGGTGTACGCGATCCCGATCTGGCTGTTTGCGATGTTCGTGGTGTACATGGTCAAGCCACGTCGGCGGCAGAATACCGGTGGGGTTGCTGGAACCGTAGCCAAGTAAGGCTCTGCAGGATATTGAGAAACCCGAAGCCGGGGACTGGCTTCGGGTTTTTTATTGCCTGTTTGGGCCCTATCGCCGGCAAGCCAGCTCCCACAGGGATCGCATCAGGGCTGACAGGTGTTTGTCAGAAGATATGCAGCGGCTACCCTTGCCAGAAACCATAGAATCTCCTGCAGGTACTGCACAGGGCTTGGGGCCTATGCGGTCGAGGCAGGACTCAGATCTGCTCCAGCAACCACCCCCTGAACGCCCGCAACGACGGTAATGCCTCATTCCTCGGCGGGTAGATCAGGTAGTAACTGCGCTGGCTGGCAAAAGCTGCCCCGGGGCTGTGCAGTTCACCCTTGGCCAGTTCTTCTTCCACGAGAATGCGCGGCACCAGCCCGATGCCGATCCCGGCGCGCACGGCCTGGATCAGGTGCGAGGTGAGCTCGAAACTCGGCCCCAGGCGCATCGCCCGGTGCGGCAGGCCATGGTGGGAAAACCACTCGCCCCAGGCGTGCGGGTTGTTGGCCACGTTCAGCAGCACCTCTTCGCTGATGCTGGCGGGGCTCCAGCCCTGGCGGTCGGCGCTGGCCTGCGGCGGTACGATCACCACCAGTTCCTCGGCATGCAGGCGATGGCAGACCAGCCCGGGCAGGTCGTGGCTGGCCACGCCAATGGCGGCATCGATCTCGCTGGTTTCGAAATTGATGGCTTCGATGCGTGAATGAATGTGCACCAGCATGCCAGGGTGCGCGCTGTAGAACGCATGCAAGCGCGGCAACAGCCACTTGGAGCCGAAGGTGGGCAGGGTGGCCAGGCGCAAGGTGCCGACCCCTGACTGGTAAGCCAGCGCTTGCAGGGTGGCGCTGCGGATGCGCCCCAGCGCCTCGCTGAGCTCGCCCTGGTACAGCCGGCCGACATCGGTCAGCTGCACCTGGCGCCCTTCACGGCGGAACAGGGTCAGGCCCAATTGTTGTTCCAGTGCCTGCACCTGCCGGCTGACCGCGCTCTGGGTCAGCGACAGTTCGGCAGCGGCGCGGGTGTAGCTTTCATGCCGGGCGGCGGCCTCGAATGCCAGCAGCAGCGACATGGACGGAGTCAGGTGGCGGTAATTCATTCATAAAAGTCATTGATAGCGGCAGGATTATCCGTTTGCCCCTGAGCGCAAACTACAGGAACATTGGCTTATACGTCACCCCCGCCTGGTTTGACCCATGCCGGGGCGACAGGAATCCCGTGAATAGCCAATATCAAGAGGCCATCCTTCGATGATCGCCCAGCTGCCAACCGTTGCACCCAGCGCCAACTACCCTGAATTCCTCGAAGCCCTGCGCAACAGCGGCTTCCGTGGCCAGATCAGCGCCGACTACGCGACCCGCACGGTGTTGGCCACCGACAACTCGATCTATCAGCGCCTGCCGCAGGCTGCGGTGTTCCCGCTGGATGCCGACGATGTGGCGCGCGTGGCCACGCTGATGGCCGAAGCACGCTTTCGGCACGTCAAGCTCACCCCGCGCGGCGGGGGCACCGGCACCAACGGCCAGTCGCTGACCGATGGCATCGTCGTCGACCTGTCGCGGCACATGAACAACATCCTCGAAATCAACGTCGAGGAGCGCTGGGTGCGGGTGCAGGCTGGCACCGTCAAGGACCAGCTCAATGCTGCGCTGAAGCCGTACGGGCTGTTCTTCGCCCCTGAGCTGTCCACGTCCAACCGCGCCACAGTCGGCGGCATGATCAACACCGACGCCAGCGGCCAGGGCAGCTGCACCTATGGCAAAACCCGCGACCACGTACTGGAGTTGCACAGCGTGCTGCTCGGTGGCGAGCGCCTGCACAGCCTGCCGATCGATGAGGCCGCGCTGGAGCAGGCCTGTGCCGCGCCTGGCCGGGTGGGCGAGGTGTACCGCATGGCGCGGGACATCCAGCAAACCCAGGGCGACCTGATCGAGCGCACCTTCCCCAAGCTCAACCGCTGCCTGACCGGCTACGACCTGGCGCACCTGCGCGACGAACAGGGCCGTTTCAACCTCAATAGCGTGCTGTGCGGTGCCGAGGGCTCGCTTGGGTATGTGGTCGAAGCCAAGCTCAATGTGCTGCCGATCCCCAAGTACGCGGTACTGGTCAATGTGCGCTACACCAGCTTCATGGATGCCCTGCGCGACGCTAATGCGCTGATGGCGCACAAGCCGCTGTCCATCGAAACCGTGGACTCCAAGGTGCTCATGCTGGCGATGAAGGATATCGTCTGGCACAGCGTTGCCGAATACTTCCCGGCCGACCCCGAGCGGCCGACCTTGGGCATCAACCTGGTGGAGTTCTGCGGGGACGAGCCGGCGCAGGTCAATGCCAAGGTGCAGGCGTTCATCCAGCACCTGCAGAACGACACCAGTGTCGAGCGCCTGGGCCACACGCTGGCCGAGGGTTCCGAGGCCGTCACCCGTGTCTACACCATGCGCAAGCGCTCGGTGGGCCTGCTGGGTAACGTCGAGGGCGAGGTGCGCCCGCAACCTTTCGTCGAGGACACCGCGGTGCCGCCGGAGCAACTGGCCGACTACATCGCCGATTTCCGGGCCTTGCTCGATGGTTACGGCCTGGCCTACGGCATGTTCGGCCACGTGGATGCCGGCGTGCTGCACGTGCGCCCCGCGCTGGACATGAAAGACCCGGCCCAGGCCGCGCTGGTCAAGCCGATTTCCGATGCGGTGGCGGCACTGACCAAACGTTATGGCGGCCTGTTGTGGGGCGAGCATGGCAAGGGCCTGCGTTCGGAGTACGTGCCGGAGTATTTCGGCGAACTGTACCCAGCACTGCAGCGCCTGAAGGGTGCCTTCGACCCGCATAACCAGCTGAACCCGGGCAAGATCTGCACGCCGCCCGACAGCGCCGAAGGCCTGACCAAGGTCGATGGCGTGACCCTGCGCGGCGACCTGGACCGCAGCATCGACGAACGGGTCTGGCAGGACTTCGGCGGCGCCGTGCACTGCAATGGCAACGGCGCCTGCTACAACTACGACCCCAACGACGCCATGTGCCCCTCATGGAAAGCCACCCGTGAGCGCCAGCACTCGCCCAAGGGCCGTGCCTCGCTGATGCGCGAATGGCTGCGCCTGCAGGGCGAAGCGAACATCGACGTGCTGGCTGCGGCGCGTAACAAGGTCTCGTGGCTCAAGGGCCTGCCGGCGCGCCTGCGCAACAACCGCGCACGCAACCAGGGCCAGGCCGACTTCTCCCATGAGGTGTATGACGCCATGGCCGGTTGCCTGGCGTGCAAATCCTGCGCTGGGCAGTGCCCGATCAAGGTCAACGTGCCGGACTTCCGCTCGCGCTTTCTCGAGCTGTACCACGGCCGTTATCAGCGCCCGCTGCGCGACTACCTGATCGGCTCGCTGGAGTTCACCATCCCCTACCTGGCACACGCACCGGGGCTGTACAACGCGGTGATGGGGTCGAAATGGGTGAGCAGGCTGCTGGCCGAAAAGGTCGGCATGGTCGACAGCCCATTGATCAGCCGCTTCAACTTCCAGGCCACCCTGACCCGCTGCCGTGTTGGCGTGGCCACGGTGCCGGCGCTGCGCGAATTGACCCCGGCCCAGCGCGAGCGCAGCATCGTGCTGGTGCAGGATGCCTTCACCCGTTACTTCGAAACGCCGTTGCTTTCGGCGTTCATCGACCTGGCCAACCGCCTCGGCCACCGGGTGTTCCTGGCGCCGTATAGCGCCAACGGCAAGCCGCTGCATGTGCAGGGGTTCCTCGGTGCATTCGCCAAGGCGGCGATCCGCAATGCCAGCCAGCTCAAGGCCCTGGCCGATTGCGGCGTGCCGCTTGTGGGCCTGGACCCGGCCATGACCCTGGTGTACCGCCAGGAGTACCAGAAGGTGCCGGGCATGGAGGGTTGCCCGCAGGTGCTGCTGCCGCAGGAATGGCTGATGAATGTGCTGCCCGAACAGGCACCGACCGCGCCGGGCAACTTCCGCCTGATGGCGCACTGCACCGAGAAGACCAACGTGCCGGCCAGTACCCGCCAATGGGAGCAGGTGTTTGCCCGTTTGGGGCTGAAGCTGGTGACCGAAGCCACTGGTTGCTGCGGTATGTCCGGTACCTACGGGCATGAGGCGCGCAACCAGGAAACCTCGCGGACCATCTTCGAGCAAAGCTGGGCCACCAAGCTGGACAAGGAGGGCGAACCCTTGGCTACCGGGTATTCGTGCCGCAGCCAGGTCAAGCGCATGACCGAACGCCAGATGCGCCACCCGCTGGAAGTGGTGTTGCAGTACGCCCAGCGCTGACCTTCAGCGGCGCGGGCTGCCTTGCAGCCCAGCGCGGCGTCGTTTTACCGCGCCCGGGCCTGTTGAGCCTGCCGATACAGATAAAGGCTCAGCAGCAACCCACAGGCCGCAGCGGCGGCGGCAAACAGAAACATCGAGGCAAACCCGAACCCGGCCGCCACCGCGCCCACCAGAGGCCCGGTTACCCCCAGCGACAAGTCGATGAACAGCGAATACGCCCCCACCGCCGCCCCGCGGTTGGCCGCCGAGACCTGGTTCACTGCCTCAACGCCCAGCGCCGGGAATACCAGCGAAAAGCCAAACCCGCTCAGTGCTGCCCCGGCCAGCGCCAGCTCCGCGCTGGGCGCCAACCACAGCATCAGCAGCCCCAGCGTTTCTACCGCCAGGCAGGCAATGGCCACGCGAAACCCGCCAATCCGGTTGATCAGGTTGCCGAACAGCAGGCGAGCACTGATGAAGCTGGCACCGAACAGGCTCAGTGTCAGTGCGGCGTTGGCCCAGCCCTGGCTGGCGTAATACAGGGTGATGAAGGTGGCGATGGTGCCAAAGCCGATCGAGCCCAGGGCCAGCCCCGAGCCATGCGGGAAGACTTTGCCCAGCACGCTCAGGAACGGCAGGCGCACGCCATGCACGATGGGCGCAGCCTGTTTGGGCCAGGCCAGCAGCAGGCCTACCGCGCACAGCAGGATGATGCTCAGGCCCATGCTCCACAGCCCAAGGCCCTTGACCATCAGTACGCCCAGCGGCGCGCCGATGGCCAGGGCGCCGTAGCTGGCAATGCCGTTCCAGGAAATCACTTTGGCCGTGTTGGCAGCCCCGACCCGGCCGATGCCCCAGCCTATCGAGCCCGAACCCACCAGGCTTTCGGCGCTGCCCAGCACCAGTCGGCCAGCCAGCAGGCAGGCCAGGCTCCACCCGGGCAGGTGGGTCAGGAAGGCGCAGGCCAGCATGAACACGCCGCTGATGCCGCAGCCGGCAAGGCCGTAGATCACGGCTTTCTTGCTGCCGTGGTTGTCGATGATGCGGCTGGCGGTGGGGCGGCTGAGCAGGGTCGCGAGGTACTGCACGCTGATCACCAGGCCGGCGAGGACGGTACTGAAACCCAGGTCGTTGTGTACGTAGCCGGGCAGTACGGCCAGCGGAATGCCGATGTTCAGGTAGCCAATGAAGGTGAACAGAACGATGGAGACGACTTGCAGGGTGACCGCAAGGGGGCGGGGTGAGTCGGGCATGAGGGCCTACATGGGTTCTGGACGGTGTGAAAACGTGCTGACGGGGGTGGCCCGCAGGTCAGCCGTTTTCACACAGTCGGGGATGCGCAGTTAGTCCTGGTCAGCGCTGGATTGATCGTCACCATCCTGCTCGACGGCAGTTGCCGGTTCGGCGTGGGCGGTCACGGTTGGCTCTTCTGGGTTCAGGCTTGGGAAGGGAAGATTCGGGATCTCATGCATCTCGTCGTTCCTCGCAAGTGTGAGTGAAAAGTCTGCGCCAGGCGCGTTTGAAGCTTTACAAAGCTGGGGCAGGATACACAAGTCTGGATGACAGTTTGGTTTTTTTCCCGCTCGCCGGTCGGGTTTGCGGGCGAACAGCGCACAACATCTGGCCGAAAAACGGCGGCTTTGTGGCGCGTTCGCCCGCCAGGCAGGGGTGGGCGCAGGGCAGCGGCCTTGCCGGTGTCAGAGGGGCAGCCGCGGCTTTACTTGCGGCCTTCAGCCGATTCCGCCACCTTGTCGGTGCGCGCGCACATGATGAAGTCGTTGCGGTGCAGGCCCTTGATCGAGTGGCTCCACCAGGTCACGGTCACCTTGCCCCACTCGGTCAGCAGCCCGGGGTGGTGGCCTTCGGCTTCGGCGATTTCGCCGACGGCATTGGTGAACGCCAAGGCGTGCTTGAAGTTCTTGAACAGGAAGACGCGCTCCAGCTCCATATGGCCGTCACGTACTTCGATGTTCCAGTCCGGGATCTCGCGAATCAGTTCTGCCAGCTCTTCGTCGGTGACTTTCGGCGCGTCGGCGCGGCAGGCTTCGCAGTGGGCTTGGTTCAAGGCATTCATGGAGTAGTTTCCGCTTCGAGTTGTTATCGGCAAGGTCGCTCAGGCAGCAACCTTGGGTGGAAATTTAGGCGCATGCAGGCCCAGCTGCATGGCGGTGTGGACCATACCCATGATGTCCTCGTGGGCCAGGTCGAACAGGCGCTTCATGTTCGGCAGCACGAAGTACAGGGGCTGCAGGATGTCGATGCGGTACGGTGTACGCATGGCTTCGACGGGGTCGAAGGCCTGGTGCTCGGGTTCACCAGACAAGCAATATACGGTCTCTTTGGGCGATGAAAGAATGCCGCCACCGTAGATTTTGCAGCCTTGGGCGGTTTCCATCAGGCCGAATTCGATGGTCATCCAGTACAGGCGGGCCAGGTACACCCGTTGTTCCTTGGTCGCGGCCAGGCCCAGCTTGCCATAGGTGTGGGTGAATTCAGCGAACCAGGGGTTGGTCAGCAGCGGGCAGTGGCCAAAGATCTCGTGGAAGATGTCTGGTTCCTGCAGGTAGTCCAACTCCTGCGGGGTGCGAATGAAGGTCGCGACCGGGAAGCGCTTGCTGGCCAGCAGCTCGAAAAAGGTCTGGAAGGGGATCAGGGCAGGTACCCGGGCCACCTGCCAACCGGTGGTGGCGCCCAGCACCTTGTTGATTTCACCCAGCTGCGGAATGCGCTCATGGGGTAGGTTGAGTTGCTCGATACCGTCGAGGTACTCCTGGCACGCGCGGCCTTCGATCACCTTCAGCTGGCGGGTGATCAGGGTATTCCACACAGCGTGCTCTTGCTGGGGATAATCGATAAAACCATGCGCATCGGGCTCGCGGGCCACGTAGTGCGTCTGTTTCATAGGGCTCTCCTGGTGAGGGCTTTCTTGTTATGTACGGCACATACCCAAGCATTAGGCTTTTGCTCACCGCTTTGCACGGGGGCCTGGCTGCGTTGAAACGGCTCACTGGGTGAATTTCGTAACGAAAATTTTACAAATTTCGCGGGAGCGCGGAAAATACGCCGTATTCGGCTGGCGTTTGTTTGGCTTTTGTCAGCTTATCTTTACGAATTTTCTGCGCTGTGTTGAAAAACATCGGCGTTGCGAGAGCCCTCATGCGTATCAAAGTGCACTGCCAGAATCGCATTGGCATCCTGCGGGACATCCTCAACCTGCTGGTCGAGTACGGCATCAATGTGCTGCGCGGCGAAGTGGGGGGTGACCATGGCAACGCCATCTACCTGCACTGCCCGAACCTGGTCAATTTGCAGTTTCAGGCCCTGCGCCCGAAGTTCGAGGCCATTGCCGGGGTGTTCGGCGTAAAGCGCGTGGGGCTGATGCCCAGCGAGCGCCGGCACATGGAGCTGAATGCGCTACTGGGGGCCCTGGACTTCCCGGTGCTGTCGGTAGACATGGGCGGCAGCATCGTTGCGGCCAACCGTGCCGCAGCGCAGCTGTTGGGGGTACGCGTGGACGAGGTGCCGGGCATGCCATTGGCCCGCTACGTCGAAGATTTCGACTTGCCGGAGCTGGTGCGGGCCAACAAGTCGCGTATCAACGGCCTGCGCATCCAGGTCAAGGGTGATGTGTTCCTGGCCGATATCGCGCCGCTGCAGTCCGAGCATGACGAGAGCGAGGCGCTGGCCGGTGCCGTGCTTACCCTGCACCGTGCCGACCGCATTGGCGAGCGCATCTACAACGTGCGCAAGCAGGAGTTGCGGGGTTTCGACAGCATCTTCCAGAGTTCGCGGGTGATGGCAGCCGTGGTGCGTGAAGCGCGGCGCATGGCGCCGCTGGATGCGCCGTTGCTGATCGAGGGCGAGACCGGCACCGGCAAGGAGCTGCTGGCGCGGGCGTGCCACCTGGCCAGCCCGCGCGGGCAGTCGCCATTGATGGCACTCAACTGTGCCGGGTTGCCAGAGTCGATGGCCGAGACCGAGCTGTTCGGCTATGGCCCGGGGGCATTCGAAGGGGCGCGGGCCGAGGGCAAGCTTGGGTTGCTGGAACTGACTGCGGGGGGCACCTTGTTCCTTGACGGGGTGGGGGAGATGAGCCCGCGCCTGCAGGTCAAGCTGCTGCGCTTCCTGCAGGACGGGTGCTTCCGCCGGGTCGGCAGCGATGAAGAGGTATACCTGGATGTACGGGTGATCTGCGCCACCCAGGTGGACTTGTCCGAATTGTGTGCCCGTGGTGAATTCCGCCAGGACTTGTATCACCGCCTTAACGTGTTGTCGCTGCACATTCCGCCTTTGCGCGAGTGCATGGATGGCCTGGAAGGGCTGGTGCAGCATTTTCTTGATCAGGCCAGCCGGCAGATCGGCTGCGCCTTGCCACGTTTGGCGCCGGCAGCCATGGACAAACTTGGGCAGTATCATTGGCCGGGTAATGTAAGGCAGTTGGAGAACGTTTTGTTCCAGGCGGTTTCATTATGCGAAGGCGGCGTGGTCAAGAGCGAGCATATTCGTTTGCCGGATTATGGCGTGCGCCAACCGCTGGGTGATTTTTCGCTGGAAGGAGATCTTTCGCAGATCGTGGGGCGTTTTGAAAAAGCGGTGCTGGAAAGTTTGATGGGCGAGTTTTCCAGTAGCCGGGCACTGGGAAAAAGATTGGGTGTTTCACATGCCACCATTGCCAACAAGTTGAGAGATTATTCACTTAACAAGTCGGGTGATTAGGGGGCGGGCAACAACTTTGGTACTGCTTTAAAGTTACAGGTATTGTGTCGCGAAGGGGCCCCGCAGGGCCCCGATTCAAGGTCTTCACCCGTTAGAGCAGCCGTTCCCCATCACGCGGTATTCGAGGATATGCTTCTGCCCCTGGGAGTCCTCGTAGGTCATGCGCGCTGGCACGACTTCGCACACATTGGGCACTTCGCTCATGGAGATGACGCGGGCAATGTCCAGGTGCTGAGAGTAACTGTATTGTTCAACCGGAATCTGCTCGGCATCTTTGGCTTCATCGGCCAGTGCCGCGCCGCAAAGACTACCCAGTACCAATACCAGTAAAGCTTTCATTTCAAATATACCTGTCTAAGGTCGTGAGGGGGCGCGCGGCGCTTGTGGCGCCGCGTGTACATCAAGTTTCAACTAACCAGATAAAGGGAGATCAACGTGTGCCTTCGTGGGGGCTGTTACCAGTTGTTAATCGCCTTGCCGTTGCTGGCGAAGTGAATTTTATGGCCGCCACCCGGGCCGAAACAGGGGGTGTTTTGATAAAGTCTTTTAACAGAATCTGTAACAATCCTTCGGTCCGTGCGTTCAGCGGCATGCCAGGCAAGCTGTAAGGCCTGCGCCAGAGCCTTCTGCCGGTACGGCCGTACCAAATTACTACCAACGTCGAATGGCTTTTGTTGCTCTGGTACAGTTACAAACGGTCCCATACAAAAACAACTATTACACCGAGGTAACACAGATGAGTGCGGCTCCACTGTATCCCGTTCGTCCCGAGGTTGCGGCCACTACGCTGACCGACGAGGCCACTTACAAGGCCATGTACCAGCAATCGGTGATCAACCCGGACGGCTTCTGGCGCGAGCAGGCCCAGCGTATCGACTGGATCAAGCCGTTCACCAAGGTCAAGCAGACCTCGTTCGACGACCACCACGTCGATATCAAATGGTTCGCCGACGGCACTCTGAACGTTTCCTCCAACTGCCTGGACCGTCACCTCGAAGAGCGCGGCGACCAGCTGGCGATCATCTGGGAAGGTGACGACCCTTCCGAGCACCGCAACATTACCTACCGCGAACTGCACGAGCAGGTCTGCAAGTTTGCCAACGCCCTGCGTGGCCAGGACGTGCACCGTGGTGACGTGGTCACCATCTACATGCCGATGATCCCCGAAGCCGTGGTCGCCATGCTGGCCTGTGCGCGCATCGGGGCGATCCACTCAGTGGTGTTCGGCGGCTTCTCGCCCGAAGCGCTGGCCGGCCGGATCATCGACTGCAAGTCCAAGGTGGTGATCACTGCCGACGAGGGCCTTCGCGGTGGTCGTCGTACCCCACTCAAGGCCAACGTCGACCTGGCGTTGACCAACCCTGAAACCAACAGCGTGCAGAAAATCATCGTGTGCAAGCGCACCGGTGGCGACATCGCCTGGCACCAGCACCGCGACATCTGGTACGAAGACCTGATGAAGGTGGCTTCCAGCCATTGCGCGCCGAAAGAAATGGGCGCCGAAGAGGCGCTGTTCATCCTGTACACCTCGGGTTCCACCGGCAAGCCAAAAGGGGTGCTGCACACCACGGGCGGTTACCTGGTATATGCCGCGCTGACCCATGAGCGCGTGTTCGACTACCGCCCCGGTGAGGTGTACTGGTGCACCGCGGACGTGGGCTGGGTCACCGGCCACAGCTATATCGTCTACGGCCCGTTGGCCAACGGCGCCACCACCTTGCTGTTCGAGGGCGTGCCGAACTACCCGGACATCACCCGGGTGTCGAAGATCATCGACAAGCACAAGGTCAACATCCTCTACACTGCACCAACCGCCATCCGCGCCATGATGGCCGAAGGGCAGGCCGCTGTAGCCGGGGCCGATGGCTCCAGCCTGCGCCTGCTGGGGTCGGTGGGCGAGCCGATCAACCCGGAAGCGTGGAGCTGGTACTACAAGGCCGTGGGCAAGGAGCGCTGCCCGATCGTCGACACCTGGTGGCAGACCGAAACCGGCGGCATCCTGATCAGCCCGCTGCCGGGTGCCACCGGCCTGAAACCAGGGTCTGCGACCCGGCCGTTCTTCGGCGTGGTGCCGGCACTGGTGGACAACCTGGGCAACCTGATCGACGGTGCGGCCGAGGGCAACCTGGTGATCCTCGATTCCTGGCCTGGGCAGTCGCGTTCGCTGTATGGCGACCACGACCGTTTCGTGGATACCTATTTCAAGACCTTCCGCGGCATGTACTTCACCGGCGACGGCGCGCGCCGGGACGAGGACGGTTACTACTGGATCACCGGTCGCGTGGATGACGTGCTCAACGTGTCGGGCCACCGCATGGGCACGGCCGAGATCGAGAGTGCCATGGTGGCGCACGCCAAGGTTGCCGAAGCTGCAGTGGTAGGTGTGCCGCACGACATCAAGGGGCAGGGCATTTACGTGTATGTCACCCTCAATGCGGGTGTCGAGGCCAGCGAGCAGTTGCGCCTGGAATTGAAGAACTGGGTGCGCAAGGAGATCGGCCCTATCGCTTCCCCGGATGTGATCCAGTGGGCGCCTGGGTTGCCCAAGACCCGCTCCGGCAAGATCATGCGCCGCATCCTGCGCAAGATTGCCACCGGTGAGTACGACGCGCTGGGCGATATCTCGACCCTGGCCGACCCTGGGGTGGTGCAGCACCTGATCGATACCCACAAGGCGATGAGCCTGGCATCGGCGTGATGGCGGACCGGCGTGTACGCTGAATGACAGGGGCCGCTTTGCGGCCCATCGCGACGCAAGGCCGCTCCTACAGAAACCCTGCCCGGGCAACCGGCGGGGTTTTTGCTTTACTGTTACCCGACAATCATCGGTAACCGTTGTGTCACCGGTGCCGCACAATGGCGGGGCGCGGGGAAACAAAACCGGCCCATTCCAGTGCAGCTTCATGGCATTTGCAGCCGTGCCGCTCGCCCCACTTGCCGTAATTCGAGGCTTTGCCAATAATAGGCCCAGGAATTGCTAGTTCTATAGGTTCTATTTCTTGCGCTTTTGCATATTTTGCAATGGCTGTCAACATCGCCCGCGGCGGTTTCAGGCGCTTCTATAAGTAGTTGTCGCTTTGAAGAAATATCGACTACCGGGCTGTCGTTAGAATGCCACACACTCGCTCGTGGTATGCGGCCTTGGTCGAACCCTGCGCGGCTCGCGTTGTACTCATTCGCATATCGGGCAGCCGTGATCTGCCTTGTATTGCCCCGTACCGATGGAGTTACCTGATGAAGAAGCTTGCACTGCTTGGCGCCCTGGCGCTGTCCGTGTTTTCCCTGGTGTCGCAGGCCGATGAAAAGCCGTTGAAAATCGGCATCGAGGCCGCCTACCCACCCTTCGCCTTCAAACAGCCCGACGGCAGCATCGCTGGCTTCGACTACGACATCGGCAACGCCTTGTGCGAAGAGATGAAGGCCAAGTGCACCTGGGTCGAGCAAGAATTCGATGGCCTGATTCCGGCGCTGAAGGTGCGCAAGATCGACGCCATCCTGTCGTCGATGTCGATCACCGAAGACCGCAAGAAGTCGGTCGACTTCACCAAGCGCTACTACCTGACGCCGGCGCGCCTGGTCATGAAGGAAGGCACCACCGTCAGCGACAGCCTGGACGAACTCAAGGGCAAGAAGATCGGCGTACAGCGCGGCTCGATCCACGACCGCTTCGCCAAGGAAGTGCTGGGCGCCAAAGGTGCCACCGTCGTGCCTTACGGCACCCAGAACGAAATCTACCTGGACGTGGCAGCCGGTCGCCTCGATGGCACCGTGGCTGACGCCACCCTGCTGGAAGACGGTTTCCTGAAAACCGACGCCGGCAAGGGCTTTGCCTTCGTAGGCCCGGCCTTCACCGACGCCAAGTACTTCGGTGACGGTATCGGCATTGCCGTACGCAAGGGCGACGACGCCAACCGCGAGCGCATCAACAAGGCCATCGACGCCATCCGCGCCAACGGCAAGTACCAGGAAATCGAGAAGAAGTACTTCAACTTCGACATCTACGGTCCAGACTCGAACTAAGACGTCGGGTTTACCTGTGCAATGGTGCAAACAGCAGAGGCTCTGAGGTTTGCACCATTTTTCATTCTCTAGGTCGAGGACCTCATCATGTTGAAAGGCTACGGGGCAGTCATCCTCGACGGGGCGTGGCTGACGCTGCAGCTTGCCCTGTCGTCGATGGCCCTGGCCATCGTGCTCGGCCTGATCGGTGTGGCGCTGCGCTTGTCGCCGGTGCGCTGGCTGGCCTGGCTTGGCGATCTGTATTCCACGGTCATCCGTGGCATTCCGGACCTGGTCCTGATCCTGCTGATCTTCTACGGCGGGCAAGACATCATCAACCGGGTGGCGCCGCTGCTCGGCTACGAAGACTACATCGACCTCAACCCGCTGATCGCGGGCATCGGTACCCTGGGCTTCATCTTCGGTGCCTACCTGTCGGAAACCTTCCGCGGCGCCTTCCTCGGCATTCCCAAGGGGCAGGCCGAGGCGGGGTTCGCCTATGGCATGAGCGCGCGCCAGGTGTTCTTCCGTATCCAGGTTCCGCAAATGATCCGCCTGGCGATTCCTGGTTTCACCAACAACTGGCTGGTGCTGACCAAAGCCACCGCGCTGATTTCGGTGGTCGGCCTGCAGGACATGATGTTCAAGGCCAAACAGGCGGCCGACGCCACGCGCGAGCCGTTCACCTTCTTCCTGGCGGTGGCCGCGTTGTACCTGGTGCTGACCAGTGTGTCGCTGCTGGCCCTGAAGTTTCTGGAGCGCCGCTACTCGGTGGGCGTCAAGGTGGCTGAACTATGATCTTCGACTACAACGTCATCTGGGAGGCGTTGCCGATGTACTTCGGCGGCCTGCTGACCACCCTCAAGCTGCTGGCCATTTCGTTGTTCTTCGGCTTGCTGGGGGCTATTCCGTTGGGCTTGATGCGGGTGTCGCGGCAGCCGGTGGTCAACTTCACCGCCTGGCTCTATACCTATGTGATCCGCGGGACGCCGATGCTGGTGCAGCTGTTTCTGATCTACTACGGCCTGGCCCAGTTCGAAGCGGTGCGCGACAGTGTCGTCTGGCCGCTGTTGTCCAGCGCCACCTTCTGTGCGTGCCTGGCGTTCGGCATCAACACCAGTGCCTACACCGCAGAAATCATCGCCGGCAGCCTCAAGGCCACGCCGCATGGCGAGATCGAGGCGGCCAAGGCCATGGGCATGTCACGCATGAAGATGTACCGCCGCATCCTGCTGCCTTCGGCCCTGCGCCGGGCGCTGCCGCAGTACAGCAACGAAGTGATCATGATGCTGCAGACCACCAGCCTGGCGTCGATCGTCACCCTGATCGACATAACCGGCGCCGCACGCACGGTCAATGCGCAGTACTACCTGCCTTTCGAGGCCTATATCACGGCGGGCGTGTTCTACCTGTGCCTGACCTTCATCCTGGTGCGCCTGTTCAAGATGGCCGAACGCCGCTGGCTCGGCTACCTGGCGCCACGCAAGCACTGACCGCTTTGTGAGAATCGACAGCATGTACAAACTCGAAGTCCAAGACCTGCACAAGCGCTACGGCAGCCATGAAGTACTCAAGGGCGTGTCGCTGGCGGCCAAGGCCGGCGACGTCATCAGCATCATCGGCTCCAGCGGTTCGGGCAAGTCGACCTTCCTGCGTTGCATCAACCTGCTGGAGCAGCCGCACGCCGGCAAGATCCTGCTCAACAACGAAGAGCTCAGGCTGGTCGCTGGCAAGGACGGCGCGCTGAAGGCCGCAGACCCGCGTCAGTTGCAGCGCATGCGCTCGCGGCTGTCGATGGTGTTTCAGCATTTCAACCTGTGGTCGCACATGACCGCGCTGGAGAACATCATCGAGGCGCCGGTGCATGTGTTGGGCGTGAACCGCAAGGAAGCCCTGGAAAAGGCCGAGCACTACCTGGCCAAGGTGGGTGTCGCCCACCGCAAGGACGCCTTCCCGGGGCACATGTCTGGCGGGGAGCAACAACGTGTGGCAATTGCCCGCGCCCTGGCGGTGGAGCCGGAGGTTATGCTGTTCGACGAGCCGACTTCGGCACTCGACCCCGAGCTGGTCGGCGATGTGCTGAAGGTAATGCAGGCGCTGGCCCAGGAAGGCCGGACCATGGTCGTGGTCACCCACGAAATGGGCTTTGCCCGCGAGGTGTCCAACCAGTTGGTGTTCTTGCACAAGGGGCTGGTGGAAGAGACCGGCTGCCCGCGTGAAGTGCTGGCCAACCCGCAGTCGGAACGCCTGAAGCAGTTCCTCTCCGGCAGCCTGAAGTAAAAGCTGCATTTTTGCACCAGAATAGGGCATGCTGCGCGGCGAGCGCGGCCTGACCCGGCGCACAGACTCGAACGACCTCAGGTTTCGGACCGTACCTTATGACCACCCAGCGAATCGGTTTTCTCATCTGGCCCAGCACCAGGCCCTTGACCCTGGCGCTGGCCGAGGAAGTGTTGCAGGTGGCGCAGCGGGTGCATCCGGACGTGGTCTACGAACTGTCGTTCCTGCAGGCCGAGCCTGCGCCGGAAGGTGCCTGGCGCCTGCCAGGCGAGCCCTGGAACGGTGGCCTGGAAGGTTGTCACAAGCTGTTCCTGCTGGCAGACGAGCCACCCGTGGCGGTAGGGGCTGCGTTGTCGGCCGCGCTCAAGCAGCTGGCGCGCAGCGGCTGCATGATCGGGGGGCTTGCAGCCGGTGTGTACCCGCTGGCGATGCTGGGTTTGCTCGATGGTTACCGGGCTGCCGTGCACTGGCGTTGGCAGGATGATTTTGCCGAGCGCTTCCCCAGGGTCATCGCCACCAGCCACCTGTTTGACTGGGATCGTGACCGCCTCACGGCGTGCGGCGGCATGGCCGTTACCGACCTGCTGCTGGCGGTGCTGGCCCGCGATCACGGCGCCGAGCTTGCCGGAGCGGTGTCGGAGGAACTGGTGGTCGAGCGTATCCGCGAGGGGGGCGAGCGCCAACGCATTCCGCTGCAGAATCGTCTTGGCTCCAGCCACCCCAAGCTGACCCAGGCGGTGTTGCTGATGGAAGCCAATATCGAGGAACCGCTGACCACCGACGAAATTGCCCAGCACGTATGCGTCTCGCGCCGGCAGTTGGAGCGCATTTTCAAGCAGTACCTGAACCGCGTGCCGAGCCAGTACTACCTGGAGCTGCGGCTGAACAAGGCGCGGCAGATGCTGATGCAGACCAGCAAATCGATCATCCAGATCGGGCTTTCCTGTGGTTTCTCGTCGGGGCCGCATTTTTCCAGTGCGTACCGCAATTTCTTTGGTGCTACGCCGCGGGAAGACCGTAACCAGCGGCGTAGCAGCAGCCCGTTCGAGTTGAGTTCGGCGCCGGCTGAAAAGGGTTGATAGCTCGGTTGGGGCCGGGGTGTATGCCTTGAGGGTGATGGTGGGGCGGATATCGTGCGCCGCGCTACTAGAACAACGTCATGCACCCGCCACGGCGCGATACCAACGCCTCACACCCGCCCCGGCATAAAAATATCGGCTTGCACCTTCTACTCCTTCATCTCCAGGTGAACACCCGTTCACCCAGCCCCCTCTCTCCCGTACACTGCGCGATTGCGACAGTGTTTGTCGCATTGCCGAAAACCTTGCTAAAACTGGGTTTTGCGCTGTAACAAGTTGTCGCTTGGCCGCAAGGACAGGCGCAGATCAGTCCTTACAATCCCCCCATCGCTCGCCACTTCCAGGCCAGCGTTCCTCTTCAGGAGACTCAGATGTCCGTTGAGCAAGCCCCGGTGCAACGTGCCGATTTCGACCAGGTCATGGTCCCCAACTATTCTCCGGCGGCCTTCATTCCTGTGCGAGGCGAGGGTTCCCGTGTCTGGGACCAGTCCGGTCGCGAGTTGATCGACTTTGCCGGCGGCATCGCGGTAAACGCCCTGGGCCACTGCCACCCGGCGCTGGTCAAGGCCCTGACCGAGCAGGCCAACACCCTCTGGCACGTCTCCAACGTATTCACCAACGAACCGGCCCTGCGCCTGGCCCACAAGCTGGTAAGCGCCACCTTTGCCGACCGTGCGTTCTTCTGCAACTCCGGCGCCGAGGCCAACGAGGCTGCCTTCAAGCTGGCCCGCCGGGTTGCCCATGACCGCTTCGGCCCTGAAAAGCACGAAATCATCGCCACCGTGAACAGTTTCCACGGTCGTACCCTGTTTACCGTCAGCGTCGGCGGCCAGCCGAAGTACTCCGATGGCTTCGGCCCGAAGATCACCGGCATCAGCCACGTGCCGTACAACGACCTGGAAGCGTTGAAGGCACAGATTTCCGACAAGACGTGCGCCGTGGTGATCGAGCCGATCCAGGGTGAGAGCGGCGTGGTGCCGGCCGACAAGGCTTACCTGGAAGGCGCTCGCAAGCTGTGTGACGAGCACAATGCCCTGCTGATCTTCGACGAAGTGCAGACGGGTGTGGGCCGTACCGGCTCGCTGTATGCCTACCAGCACTACGGCGTGACCCCGGATATCCTCACCAGCGCCAAGAGCCTGGGCGGTGGCTTCCCGATCGGCGCCATGCTGACCACCACCGAGCTGGCCAAGCACCTGGCTGTGGGCACCCACGGCACCACCTACGGCGGCAACCCGCTGGGCTGCGCGGTTGCCTGCGCGGTGCTGGACGTGGTCAACACCCCGGAAACCCTGGCCGGCATCAAGGCCAAGCACGCGCGGTTCAAGGCCCGACTGGAGCAGATAGGGCAGAAGTACAGCCTGTTCAGCCAGGTGCGTGGTGTTGGCCTGCTGCTGGGTTGCGTGTTGGCCGAGGCCTGGCAAGGCAAGGCCAAGGACGTACTCAATGCCGCCGAGAAAGAAGGCGTGATGGTGCTGCAGGCCGGTCCGGACGTGGTCCGCTTCGCGCCAAGCCTGGTGGTTGAAGACGCCGATATCGATGCCGGCCTGGACCGCTTCGAGCGCGCCGTTGCCACGCTGACCCAAGGCTGATCCGCCTGCGGTCCCTTCGCCGGCCGCAGCCAAGGTTGTACCAGGCCGGCGATTTGCGATTCCACAGCAGGTGCCCATGCGTCTGCCGTTTTTCCGTGCCGCCATGAGCGGCCCGTATTCCAAAGGAGTGACACCATGCTGGTGATGCGCCCCGCGCAAATGGCTGATCTGAACGAAGTGCAGCGCATGGCTGCCGACAGCCCCATTGGTGTCACCTCGCTGCCGGACGACTCTGCTCGCCTGGGCGACAAGATTGCCGCCTCCGAGACGTCCTTCGCCGCGGAGGTCAGCTTCAATGGCGAGGAAAGCTACTTCTTCGTGCTCGAAGACAGCGAAACCGGCAAGCTCGCCGGCTGCTCGGCCATCGTGGCCTCGGCTGGCTACTCCGAGCCGTTCTACAGTTTTCGCAACGAGACCTTCGTGCACGCCTCGCGCGAGCTGAAGATCCACAACAAGATCCACGTGCTCTCGCTGTGCCATGACCTGACCGGCAACAGCCTGCTGACCAGTTTCTACGTGTTGCCAGAGCTGGTGAACAGCGGCTGGGCCGAACTCAATTCCCGCGGCCGCCTGCTGTTCATGGCTGCGCACCCGGAACGCTTCGCTGACTCGGTGGTGACCGAGATCGTCGGTTACAGCGACGAAAAGGGCGAATCGCCATTCTGGGACGCCATTGGGCGCAATTTCTTCGACCTCAACTATGCCGATGCCGAGCGCCTGTGCGGCCTGAAGAGCCGCACCTTTCTCGCCGAACTCATGCCGCACTACCCGATCTACGTGCCGCTGCTGCCAGACCTGGCGCAGGAAGCCATGGGCCAGGTGCACCCGCGGGCGCAGATCACCTTCGACATCCTCATGCGGGAGGGCTTCGAGACCGAGCACTACATCGACATATTCGACGGCGGCCCAACCCTGCATGCGCGTACTTCGGGCATCCGCTCGATCGCCCAGAGCCGGGTGGCCCCGGTGAAAATCGACGACGCGCCAACCAAGGGCGGGCGCCCGTACCTGGTGTGCAACGGCCTGTTGCAGGACTACCGGGCAGTGCTGCTGGAGCTGGATTGGGTGCCCGGCAAGCCGGTCAGCCTGAGCGTTGCAGCAGCCGAGGCGCTGGGCGTGGGTGAGGGCGCCAGCGTGCGCCTGGTGGCGGCCTGAGGTCTGGCAACAGGCGTTTCGGGATTGATGCGTTAGCAGAGTTTCGCGCCGGCCCATGCCGCCGCACAAGGAGATAGCATGATCGTTCGTCCTGTACGCAGCAGCGATTTGCCTGCGTTGATCGAATTGGCACGCAGCACCGGCACCACCGGGCTGACCACGCTGCCGGCCAACGAAGAGCGCCTGGAGCATCGCGTAGGTTGGGCGGAAAAGAGCTTTCGGGGCGAGGCCGAGCGCGGCGACACCGACTACCTGTTCGTGCTGGAAAACGACGAAGGCCTGGTGGTAGGCATCAGTGCCATCGCCGGTGCCGTTGGCTTGCGCGAGCCTTGGTACAACTACCGGGTCGGCCTGACCGTCAGTGCCTCGCAGGAGCTGAAGATCTACCGCGAAATCCCCACGCTGTTTCTGGCCAACGACCTGACCGGCAACTCCGAGCTGTGCTCGCTGTTCCTGCGCAGCGACTACCGCGCCGGGCTCAACGGCCGCTTGCTGTCGCGGGCGCGCATGCTGTTCATTGCCGAGTTCCCCGAGTTGTTCGGCAAGAAGATCATCGCCGAAATGCGCGGCATGTCGGATGAGCAGGGGCGTTCGCCGTTCTGGGAAAGCCTGGGCCGGCACTTCTTCAAGATGGAGTTCAGCCAGGCGGACTACCTGACCGGCGTGGGCAACAAGTCGTTCATCGCCGAGCTGATGCCGAAGTTCCCGCTGTACACCTGCTTCCTGTCCGACGCGGCGCGCAACGTGATCGGCCGTGTGCACAAGGACACCGAGCCGGCACTGGCCATGCTCAAGCAGGAAGGTTTCACTTACCAGGGCTACGTCGACATTTTCGACGCCGGCCCGGCCATCGAGTGTGACACCGCCAGGATCCGCGCTGTGCGCGACAGCCAGACGCTGGTGCTGGCGGTCGGCACGCCGGGCGATGACGCCACCCCCTACATCATCCACAACCGCAAGCGCGACGACTGCCGTATCACCGCTGCACCTGCGCGCCTGGCCGCCGGAACCCTGGTGGTCGACCCGCTGACCGCCAAACGCCTGCGCATGGGCGCTGGCGACAATGTGCGCGCTGTGCCCATGTCGGCGAGCCGGGAGGGCCAATAAATGACCACGCACTACATCGCCGGCAATTGGCAGGCCGGCCAGGGCGAGCCCCTGCAATCGCTGAACCCGGTCACCCAGGCCGTGATCTGGCAGGGGCAGGGCGCCGACGCCAGCCAGGTCGGCGCCGCCGTTGAGGCTGCGCGCCAGGCGTTCCCAGCCTGGGCGCAACTGAGCCTGGACGCGCGCATCGGTGTGCTGGAGCAGTTTGCCGCACAGTTGAAGGCGCATGCCGAAGCCATGGCCCAGTGCATTGGCGAGGAAACCGGCAAGCCGCTGTGGGAGTCGGCCACCGAAGTGACCAGCATGGTCAACAAGGTGGCCATTTCCATACAAAGTTACCGCGAGCGCACCGGTGAAAAGAGCGGCCCGCTGGCCGATGCCACGGCAGTGCTGCGGCACAAGCCCCATGGTGTGGTCGCGGTGTTCGGCCCTTACAACTTCCCAGGCCACCTGCCGAACGGGCATATCGTTCCGGCGCTGCTGGCGGGCAACTGCGTGGTGTTCAAACCGAGTGAGCTGACCCCCAAGGTGGCCGAACTGACGGTGCACTGCTGGATCGCCGCCGGCCTGCCGGCTGGTGTGCTGAACCTGGTTCAGGGTGGGCGTGAAACCGGTGTGGCACTGGCTGGCGACCCAGGTATCGATGGCGTGTTCTTCACCGGTTCCAGCCGCACTGGCAACCTGTTGCACCAGCAGTTTGCCGGGCGCCCGGACAAGATCCTGGCGCTGGAAATGGGTGGCAACAACCCATTGCTGGTAGACGAGGTCAAGGACCTCGACGCTGCGGTTTACACCATCATTCAGTCGGCGTTCATTTCCGCCGGCCAGCGCTGCACCTGCGCACGTCGCCTGCTGGTGCCCCAGGGTGCCTGGGGCGATGCGCTGCTCGCGCGCCTGGTCGAGGTGTGCAGAACCATCACGGTGGGGGCGTTCGATGAACAGCCGGCACCGTTCATGGGCTCGGTGATTTCGCTGCAGGCCGCGCAGGCGCTGCTGGCTGCCCAGGCCGAACTGGCCGCCAAGGGTGGGGTGAAACTGCTGGAAATGACGCAGCCGCAAGCCGATGCCGCATTGCTTACCCCTGGCATCGTCGATGTCAGCGCTGTGGCGCAGCGCCCGGATGAAGAGTTCTTCGGGCCGCTGCTGCAAGTGGTCCGCTATGCCGATTTCGATGCGGCCATCGATGAAGCCAACAACACCCAGTACGGCCTGGCTGCCGGCTTGCTGTCCGATTCGCGCGCCCGCTACCAGCATTTCTGGCTGCGCAGCCGCGCCGGCATCGTCAACTGGAACAAGCAACTGACCGGTGCAGCCAGCAGCGCACCCTTCGGTGGCGTCGGTGCCAGTGGCAACCATCGCGCCAGTGCCTATTACGCGGCCGACTACTGCGCTTACCCCGTGGCTTCGCTGGAGACTGCCAGCCTTGCCTTGCCGGCCACCCTTACGCCGGGCGTCACCCTATAACAACAGGTCACGGAGCCTTGCCGATGAAATCCTATGAAGTGAATTTTGATGGCCTGGTGGGGCCTACCCACAACTACGGCGGCCTGTCCTACGGTAACGTGGCTTCGCAAAGCAACAGCCAGCAAGGCTCCAGCCCGCGCGAAGCTGCACGCCAGGGCCTGGCGAAGATGAAGGCATTGGCCGACATGGGCTTCAAGCAGGGCGTGCTGGCGCCGCAGGAGCGCCCGGATGTGGCCGCGCTCCGCCGTCTGGGCTTCAGCGGCAGCGATGCCGACGTGATCCAGCGCGCTGCCAAAGAGGCCATGCCGTTGCTGGTGGCCACCTGTTCGGCTTCGAGCATGTGGGTGGCCAACGCTGCCACGGTCAGCCCCAGTGCCGACACCGCCGATGGCCGCGTGCACTTCACTGCCGCCAACCTCAATTGCAAATACCACCGCAGCATCGAGCACCCGACCACCAGCCGCGTGCTGGCCGCGATGTTCAACGACGAGCAACGCTTCGCCCACCACCCGGCGTTGCCTGCCGTGGCGCAGTTCGGTGACGAGGGCGCTGCCAACCATACGCGCTTCTGCCGCGCCTATGGGGAGGCTGGCGTGGAGTTCTTCGTCTACGGCCGCAGTGCATTCGACAGCCGTTACCCGGCACCGCAGAAATACCCCGCCCGGCAGACCCTGGAGGCCTCGCAGGCCGTGGCCCGTTTGCATGGCCTGCATGAGGACGGGGTGGTCTACGCTCAACAGAACCCGGCGGTGATCGACCAGGGCGTGTTCCACAATGACGTGATTGCGGTGGGCAATGGCGAGGTGCTGTTCTACCACGAGGACGCTTTCCTCGAGACTGACAGGGTACTGGGCCAGTTGCGCGCTAAACTGGCCAGCAAGGGCGGCCGTTTCCAGGCCATCTGCGTGCCGCGCTCGGCAGTGGCGGTAGAGGATGCAGTGCGTTCCTACCTGTTCAACAGCCAGTTGCTCAGCCGTGACGACGGCTCCATGCTGCTGGTGGTGCCGGAAGAGTGCCGCAACAATGAACGCGTCTGGGCGTACCTTGGGCAGTTGACCCGCCAGGGCGGCCCGGTGAAGGAGGTCAAGGTGTTCGACCTCAAGCAGAGCATGCAGAACGGCGGTGGCCCGGCTTGCCTGCGTTTGCGCGTGGCCTTGAATGAAACGGAACTGGCGGCGGTCAACCAAGGCGTTATCATGACCGCCCCGCTGTACGACACCCTGCTGCAATGGGTCGACAAGCACTACCGTGATCGCCTGGTCGAGGCGGACCTGGCCGACCCGCAACTGCTGGTGGAGTGCCGTACCGCACTGGATGAATTGACCCAGATTCTGAAGTTGGGCTCGGTGTACCCGTTCCAACGCCAACCTTGAAGAGAGAATTGTAATGACCGACGCCCTGCGCCTGATCCTCGAAGATGAAGACGGCACCCAGCTCGAAACCTCCTGCACCCGTTTTGCCGTGGTTTGGCAAGGCAAGGAAGTGTGGATCCAGCAGGATGGCCGCGGCCAGTTGCTGATCGGTGTGGATGTCGAGGAAGGCGACGCCGAGTACGCCAACCTGCTGCTGCGGCCCATGGCCACCAACCTGGTCAGCCTGCAGCTGGAAATGGAGCCTGCAGAGCTTGGCGAAGACGACGATCACGTCCATGGCCCCGACTGCGGCCACACCCACTAAGGAAGTTCCTATGCTCGCCCTTGGTAAATTGCTTGAGCTGACCCTCACCGATCACGAACCGGCCGAGAAGACCCAAGTGACCACCAAGGGCACGCGTTTGCGCTGGCTAGGGGAGGGGGCGCTCGAAGTGCGCCCACCCGACAGCGAGGATTGCGGCCTGGACTTGCTGTTGTCTGCCGGTATTCATGGTAACGAGACAGCGCCTATCGAGTTGCTCGAACGGCTGCTGCATGGCGTGGCCGACGGGTCGATCAAGCCCAAGGCGCGGGTGTTGTTCCTGTTCGGCAACCCGGTGGCGATGCGCAAGGGTGAGCGTTTCATCGAACAGGACATCAACCGCCTGTTCAACGGGCGCCACGAGCTGTCCAGCGGTTTCGAGGCGTTGCGTGCGGCCGAGCTCGAGCAGTTCGCCCGGGTGTTCTTCAGCAAGCCGGGGCGCAGCCGCCTGCATTACGACCTGCATACTGCCATCCGCGGTTCGAAGATCGAGCAGTTTGCCTTGTACCCCTATAAAGAGGGGCGCCAGCACTCCCGTCGCCAACTGGCACGCCTGGCAGCGGCGGGGATGCAGGCGGTGTTGCTGCAAAGCAAGCCTTCCATCACCTTCAGCGCCTTTACCTACGAACAGCTGGAGGCTGAAGCGTTCACCCTGGAGCTGGGCAAGGCCCGCCCGTTCGGCCAGAACGAGCAAGTCAACCTCGACAAGCTCCAAGACCGCCTGATCAGGATCATCACGGCTGAAGAACCCGAGGACGAAGACTCGCTGGAGGGCCTGCAGCTGTTCAGTGTCTCCCGCGAAATCATCAAGCACAGCGACAGCTTTCACCTGCACCTGCCGGCGGATATCGAGAATTTTTCCGAACTGAGCAAAGGTTACCTGCTGGCTGAAGACCTGGCCGAGATGCGCTGGGTGGTCGAGGAAGAGGGCACGCGCATCATCTTCCCCAACCCCAAGGTCAAGAATGGCCTCAGGGCAGGGCTTCTGATCGTGCCCGATGCGGGGCAGCGGTTGAGCTGAGGGGTTGCTTACAGTTGCGTGCGCAGTTCCAGTTGCAGTGCCTGGCGTAATCCGTTCTCAGTGAAAGCGGCGGGGTTGGTGTTCAGCGCAGTAGCGCCTCCAAAGTTGAACTTGCAGTCGGTGGGCAAGCCGATGCTTTGCAGTAACAGGTTGTCTACCGGGTAGGCGCCGTAAGTGCCCTGAACCTCTGTCTGGCCTGGGAACACGGTGCCGGTCATGGAATTCCAGCCCTGGCACAGGCAGCGGTACAGGTCCAGCAGCGGCAATTGGGTTGCCGTCGACCAGTTCGGGTTGTAAGCCAGCATGCCACCGCTGTAGCCCCAGCTGCTCTGGTTTTCGTTGATGATGAAGTGGCCTTCGTCTTCGTCCTGCTCGTCATCGCTGGGGGTGTAGCAAGTGAACTGTTGCCTGGCCGCTTCGCTCACCCTGATCGGTTTTCCGGTATGCCCGGCCTTGTTGTCCAGGCCTGCCAGCAGTGCTTGGCCGCACGGCAATTTGCGCATCAGCACCAGCGCATCTTCTACCGCCTGGCGGAACGCCTCATCACCCGTCACTTGCACGCCGACGCGGCCTAGCGCCTGATGCTCGGCCGCTACAGGCTGGGCCAGGTGCGCATCGTACGCCGTGTTGCGGTAGAGCACGGTGCTGGAATTGGCCTGGCCAAGCAGGCAGTGGCCGGTGACATTGACCACCGCATCGCCTTTGTCGATCAGGACAGGGCCGCTACCGACGACTACCTGGTGCGTGCCGGTGTGCGCATCGATGTGCACCATGCCGGCCCCTGTCTCGATGCTGTTGCCGCTGCCGATCATGTCGATCAGTACCGGCTTGCGGACCTGTCCGGTAATGACCACCTGGTGCCCGCCGTCGGTCAGGCGAATGGCAATGGCTTCAGCGGTATGCTGGGCGACCATGAATACCGCGCCGTTGACCGTGACTTCCAGCAAGCAGTCGTGGGTCGTGATCTGCACACGTTTTTGCCGTGCATCCGAACCTGTGGCGCGCGGGGCGACATTGAACACCAGCAGCTCGGTGCTGGGCGCCAGGCGACGGTAGCGTCGCCCCAGCGCATAGGCGCGTTCCAGGGTGATACGCACATTGCCATCAGCCTGGATGTACTTCACCTCTGTCTGCTGCTGGGGGTGGTCCTTGTTGATGAATGCGGTGTGGTGGCTGCCAGCCTGCCGATCGTCGAGGTAATAGACGGGGCTGGCATTGATCAATGGCGTAGGGTGGGGGAGCGGGTGTGGGTCCGAGTGCAGTTTGGACAGGTTCAGCTCAGGCATGGCGCATTCCGGTATCGAGAAGAAAGGCGCAGCATCCCCTTTGGGCTGGGTGCCCAGGTGTTGCTTATGTACCGCCAGCGTGGCTGTGCAGCGCTGCCAGGCGACCTTGACAGTGTCGATGAACGGCATTTCATCCGCGCAATGCCGTTCTGGTGTACAAACACACTGTATCTCCTGTTCAGGCTGGCTATAATGGCGCCCTTTGCCGTCGTTTCGTCGATTCGACGTATTAGCCCAAACGGCCGCCGTTTCCGTGGAAGAACCTATGAAAAGCGCAGAAATCCGTGAAGCCTTCCTTCGCTTCTTCGAAGAGCAGGGCCATACCCGAGTTGCCTCCAGTTCGCTGATCCCGAACAACGACCCGACCCTGCTGTTCACCAACGCAGGCATGAACCAGTTCAAGGACTGCTTCCTCGGTGCCGAGAAGCGTGCCTATACCCGTGCGGTCAGCAGCCAGAAGTGCGTGCGCGCGGGCGGCAAGCACAACGACCTGGAAAACGTCGGTTACACCGCGCGTCACCACACGTTCTTCGAAATGCTGGGCAACTTCAGCTTCGGCGACTACTTCAAGCGCGACGCCATCACCTTCGCCTGGACCTTCCTGACCTCGGAAAAATGGCTGAACCTGCCCAAGGAAAAGCTCTGGGTCACGGTCTACGCCACCGACGACGAAGCCTACGACATCTGGACCAAGGAAGTAGGCGTGCCTGCCGAGCGCATGGTCCGCATCGGTGACAACAAGGGCGCCCCCTACGCTTCCGACAACTTCTGGACCATGGGCGATACTGGCCCGTGCGGCCCATGCACCGAGATCTTCTACGACCACGGCCCGGACATCTGGGGTGGCCCGCCCGGTTCGCCGGAAGAAGACGGTGACCGCTACATCGAGATCTGGAACAACGTCTTCATGCAGTTCAACCGCACTGCCGATGGCGTGCTGCACCCACTGCCAGCGCCGTCGGTGGACACCGGCATGGGCCTGGAGCGTGTCAGCGCCGTGCTGCAGCACGTGCACTCCAACTACGAGATCGACCTGTTCCAGAACCTGCTGGCAGCGGCGGCCTTGGCCATCGGTTGCAGCAATGACGGCCAGGCTTCGCTGAAAGTGGTGGCCGACCACATCCGCTCCTGCGGCTTCCTGATTGCCGACGGCGTGCTGCCATCCAACGAAGGCCGTGGCTATGTACTGCGCCGCATCATCCGCCGCGCTTGCCGCCACGGTAACAAGCTGGGCGCCAAGGGCAGCTTCTTCTACCAGATCGTTGCTGCCCTGGTGGCCGAAATGGGCGAAGCCTTCCCCGAGCTGACCAGCCAGCAAGCGCACATCGAGCGCGTGCTCAAGGCCGAAGAAGAGCAGTTCGCCAAGACCCTGGAGCAGGGCCTGCGCATCCTCGAGCAAGATCTGGCCCAGTTGCAAGGCGCCGTGGTACCCGGCGATGTGGTGTTCAAGCTGTATGACACCTACGGTTTCCCGATGGACCTGACGGCCGACATTGCCCGGGAGCGCGAGTTGACCATCGACGAAGCCGGCTTCGAGCGTGAAATGGACGCCCAGCGTGAGCGCGCCCGTTCTGCCAGCGCCTTCGGCATGGACTACAACAGCCTGGTCAAGGTCGACAGCGCCACCGAGTTCCTCGGTTACGACGCAACCGAAGGCCAGGGCAAGATCATCGCCCTGTACAAGGACGGCCAATCGGTCGACCAGCTGGGGGTGGGCGAGCAGGGCGTAGTGGTGCTCGACCGCACGCCGTTCTACGCCGAGTCCGGCGGCCAGGTGGGTGACAGCGGGTACCTGCAGGCGGGTGCTGCACGCTTTGACGTACGTGATACCACCAAGACCGGCGGGGCCTTCCTGCACCACGGTGTGGTCACCAGCGGTGCGCTGCTGATCGGTGCGCCGGTGGAGGCCAAGGTCGATGCAGACGTTCAGCACGCCACCTCGCTGAACCACTCGGCTACCCACCTGCTGCACGAAGCGTTGCGTCAGGTGCTGGGCGAGCACGTGCAACAGAAGGGCTCGCTGGTCGACAGCCAGCGCCTGCGTTTCGACTTCAGCCACTTCGAAGCGGTGAAGCCGGAGCAGCTCAAGCAGCTGGAAGACATCGTCAACCGCGAAGTGCGCAAGAACACGCCGGTCGAGACCGAACTGACCGACATCGAAACCGCCAAGGCCAAAGGTGCCATGGCGCTGTTCGGTGAGAAATACGGCGATACCGTGCGCGTGCTGACCATGGGTGGCGATTTCTCGGTAGAGCTGTGTGGCGGTATCCACGCCAAGCGTACCGGTGACATCAGCCTGTTCAAGATCATCAGCGAAGGCGGCGTGGCCTCTGGCGTACGCCGTATCGAAGCAGTCACCGGCGCCGCTGCGCTGGCCTACCTGAACGCTGCCGAAGAGCAGGTCAAGGAAGCCGCGCAACTGGTCAAGGGTAACCGTGACAACCTGATCGACAAGTTGTCGGCTGTGCTTGAGCGCAACCGTCAGCTGGAGAAGCAGCTGGAACAGCTGCAGGCCAAGGCCGCCAGCGCCGCAGGGGACGATCTCTCCAACGCGGCTGTTGAGGTCAAGGGTGCCAAGGTCCTCGCCGCCCGCCTGGATGGGCAGGATGGCAAGGCCCTGCTGGCCCTGGTCGATCAGTTGAAGAACAAGCTCGGCCACGCAGTGATCCTGCTGGGCAGCGAGCATGAGGGCAAGGTCGTGTTGGTGGCCGGCGTGACCAAGGACCTCTCCAGCCAACTCAAGGCTGGCGATCTGATGAAGCAAGCCGCTGCGGCGGTGGGTGGCAAGGGCGGTGGCCGTCCGGACATGGCCCAGGGCGGTGGCGTCGACGTCGCTGCGCTGGACAAGGCCCTGGCGCTGGCCGTGCCATTCGCAGAGCAGGGACTTTGAGATGAAGGGGTAGGCGGTTCAGTGGCGGGTGCGAAGCCTCCAGGTGCCGCACCCGGTGGCAGGCAGCAGCGTCACTGGCCACTTCCGCCACCCCTTCATGTTGGATTGTTTTTTGGGGCCCTGTATGGGCTGAGGCACCATTGAAATGGCGTTGATCGTACAGAAATTTGGCGGCACCTCTGTCGGTTCCATCGAGCGGATCGAGCAGGTAGCCGATAAGGTCAAGAAACACCGTGAAGCGGGCGACGACCTGGTCGTCGTGCTGTCGGCCATGAGCGGTGAAACCAATCGCCTGATCGACCTGGCCAAGCAGATCACCGATCAGCCGGTTCCGCGTGAACTGGACGTGATCGTGTCGACCGGTGAGCAGGTGACCATTGCCTTGCTGACCATGGCCTTGATCAAGCGTGGTGTGCCAGCGGTGTCCTACACCGGCAACCAGGTGCGCATTCTCACTGACAGCGCGCACAACAAGGCGCG
>NZ_BCBD01000056.1:0-30659 GCF_001320345.1 Pseudomonas sp. NBRC 111127
CCGTTGGGCCTGTTGCTGGCCTGGTGCCTGGTCGCGGTGGTGAATGTTCAGGCATTCGGCTGGCGTTTGCCGCTGCATGTGTTCCCCGCCCAGTTGCTGCAACTGGCCCTGCTGGGCCTGCTCACCAGCCTGTTGGCCAGCGCCTGGCCACTCTGGCAACTGGCCCGGCGTCAGCCGCGCGAACTGTTGAGGCCGTTTGCCGATGAAACGTAAAGCCTGGCTGTTGCTCTGCAGCCTGTTGTGCGGCTGTGATCAGCCGGCACCGCAAAGCTATGCCGGCCTCGGCCAGCCGGCAGGCGGGTTCAGCCAGGTCACCCGCGGCCATCGCCTGGAATTCCCACGGGACCATGCGGCCCACGATGGTTTCCGCATCGAGTGGTGGTACGTCACCGCCAACCTCAAAGACACCCAAGGGCGTGACTGGGGCGCGCAGTGGACGCTGTTCCGCTCAGCCCTGCGCCCCGGCCCGGATACCGGCGATTGGCAGAGCCCGAACCTGTGGATGGGCCACGCCGCGTTGACCGGCCCCGGCGGCCATCGGTCAGCTGAAACCCTGGCCCGTGGCGGGATTGGCCAGGCGGGTGTGCAGGCCCAGCCGTTTCGGGCGTGGATCGACGATTGGTCGCTGCAGGGGCCGGGCGGTATCGACAACCTGCGCATGACGGCCGCTGGCAAAGGTTTTCGCTACGACCTGCAGTTGCGCAGCGAGCGGCCTCTGGTGCTGCACGGCCAGCAGGGCTACAGCGAAAAGTCGGGCAAGGGCCAGGCTTCTTACTACTACAGCCAGCCGTTCTACCGGGTGCGCGGCGAGGTCGAGCGCGACGGCCTGTGCATCGCGGTGACTGGCCAGGCCTGGCTGGACCGGGAATGGAGCAGCCAGCCGCTGGCCGCCGGGCAAACGGGCTGGGACTGGTTCTCGCTGCACCTGGACAGCGGCGCCAAGCTGATGCTGTTCCAGGTGCGCGAAGCGCACGGGGAGGCGTATCGCGCCGGCACCTGGATCGACCCGCAGGGCCAGGGGCTAGCGCTGTTGCCGGCACAGATCCGCTTGCAGCCGCTGGCCTGGGCCCCACAGGGCAATGGCAAGCAGCTGCCGACCCGCTGGCGGGTGCAGGTGCCTGAGCACGGGGTGGATGTGCAGGTCGATGCTGTTCAGCCGCAGGCGTGGATGCAGACGCGCTTCCCGTATTGGGAAGGGCCGGTGCGTTTGAGCGGCAGTGCCGGTGGCCGTGGGTACCTGGAAATGACCGGGTATTAGGCATTTCGAACCGGGCACGGCACTCTCTTTTGCAGGGGCATATACCTCCCGGTATATGGACAGCCCACCCCCCGCCGCTTAGCTTGAATGCTCAACGGGGCACGCCTTGCTCAGCATAAAAACAACGATGCCCCTGTGACCTTTCAGACCTGCCAACCCCACAACTCTAAAAATGAGGCGGCAAATGGAAAGCATCGGTACCTATGTCATCTACGTGATCATGGTGTGTGCGGTACTGGGTGCATTGGCATCCATCTATAACCCCGAAGGCGAGCTGGGCCAGGAGTTCATCGCCGGGCTGCACAGCATCGGCCCGATCTTCATCCCGGTCGCTGGCATCATGGCCGCGATCCCGTACATTTCAGCCGGCATCAGCCAGGTGATCGCGCCGCTGTTCCAGTTGATGGGCGCCGACCCTGGCACCGCGGGGCCTATCTTCATCGCCTCGGACATGGGCGGCTACCAGTTGGCCAAGGCTTTGGCGCAAAGCCCGGAAGGCTGGATCCTCGGCCTGATCACCGGGTTCCAGAGTGGTTCGACGATCATTTTCGTCATCCCGGTCGGGTTGGCCATGCTGCGCAAGGTCGATCACAAGTACATGGCACTGGGCATCATGGCTGGGCTGCTGGCCATTCCCTTGAGCATCATGATCATCGCCATGGCCATGCAGGGACTGGACCTGGGGGTGCGCCCGGATATCGCAACCACCGGTGCCGCCACCCAGGCCTTGCATTTTTCCTGGGCGATGCTGCTGCGCAACCTGATGCCCTTGATCCTGTTCTGCATTGCCCTGGCGGCGGCGCTGCGTTACTGCCCGGCACTGATGGTGTACCTGTTCCTCAAGCTCGGGCAGTTCATGTACATCGCCGTGGTGCTGGTACTGGTGGCGTCGATCGTGCAGTACTTCACCGGGCTGTTCAGCCATGTATTCGGCAGTTGGGGCTTCGCGCCGATCATCGCCGATGCCGATGACCAGTTCCGCGCCCTGGAGATTGCGGGCTACGTCGGCCTGATGCTGTGCGGGGCATTCCCCATGGTGCATTTGCTCAAGCGCTTTCTGGCGCGGCCGATCGAGCGCGTGGCATCGCGCTTCGGCATGTCTGGGGTCGGGGCTGCGGGTGTGCTGGCGGCTTCGGCCAATATCCTCGCCATGTTCCGCCTGGTCAGCGAGATGCCGCCCAAGGACAAGGTGTTGGTGATTGCCTTTTCGGTGTGCGCGGCCTTCACCTTCGGCGACCACATGGCCTTCTCGGCAAACTTCCAGCCCTCGCTGATCCTGCCGCTGATGATTGGCAAGCTCAGTGGCGGCCTGATCGCCATGTTGCTGGCCAGTTGGCTGGCCGTGCCCAAGGCGCAGGAAATGGGGCGCCAGGACGACGCCGCAGGCGCCTTCGCGGTGGCGCCCGAGCCGTCCTGAGCGTAAAGCGTCGTGCATTTGATCCGGAGCGTCCAGGGCGCCCCGGATTTTGTGCTTCTGGCTGGCCAAGGCGGTAAGGTCATGAGGTTTTGGTGCATGAGAGCGTGGTGAACAATGACGAAAGACGAAGCGAACGGGCTGGCTGCGCTGATCGAAGCGATCGGCAGCGAACACTTCGGGCCGGCGCTGGACAAGGTGATAGGCGACAAGCTGGCGTTCGACATGAGCTGCGCGTACCTGTTCCAGTTCAACCAGCCGGCCGTGCTGGTGCATAACGGCTACAACCACAGCGTCAGCGAGCGCACCCTGAACGCCTATGTGCGCGGCGGTTACTTGCTGGACCCGTTTTATGTGGCCTGCGTCAACGAGCACCCAGCCGGGCTGTGGCGCATGAGTGAACTGGCGCCCGACTGCTTCTTCTCTTCAGGTTTCGCCATCTCCCGTGATATCCACCCTTGCGTAGCCTCCGGCTACGGCACGGCAGTGGAAGAGGTGGGGTTCATCATGCCGCTGCAGCCCCAGGTGGCCATGGTCTATTCGCTGATGCGCCATCAGCGCAGTGGGGACTTCAGCGCGGCGGAAATGGCGCTGCTGGCGGACCTGGCGCCATTGCTGGCCGCGCTGTTCGGCCAGCACTGTCGGCTGCGTTTTGCCGAGTGCCTGCGGGCTTCGCCGGAAGGCGCCGTGCTGGAGGATGCCTTCGTGGAAATCCTGCAGGGGCAGTTGACCGAGACCCAGCGTTTGATCGCCAAGCTGTTGCTGCAAGGGCACAGCAACGCCTCGATTGCCCGGCAGTTGAATATCTCGGAGGGGACGGTGAAGGTGCACAAGCACAACATCTACCAGCGGCTGGACATTTCCACCAACGCCGAACTGTTTCGCCTGTTCATCGATTATCTGGCCAAGGCATAGCACCGCGCGTTGCCGGCAGTGGGCCGCTGCGCGGCCCGTACGCGGTGCAAGCCCGCCCCGGCACGTTGCCAGGTGCGCCAGGAGCGGGGTGCTTATTTGAACAGCGGGCTGAGATGTTCGCTCAGGTAGGTGCCCTGCGGGTCCAGCTGCCGGCGCAGCTTGCGGAAGTCCTCGGCACGCGGGTAGATGGCGCTTACATCCTCGCCCGTCAGGAAATGCAACTTGCCCCAATGCGGCCGGGCGCCATACGACCGCAGGATCTGGTCCACCGCGCGCAAGTAGTCCCAGTAATCGGTGCCCGGCTCGCCGGATACCGAAATGGTCACGCTGTCCTGTTCGAAGAACGGGCTCATCCAGGCGCCGTCACCTGCCGTGAACCGGTACTCGATGGGGTAGATGGCTTGCGGGAAGTCTTCCAGCATCAGCTTGCGCACTGCCCGCAGGGCTTCCTTGCTGTGGCGCAGCGGCACGGCGTACTCCAGTTCATGGAAATTGGGCAGGTACTCGATCGGGTACACATCCGAGCTGTACGCGACCTTCTCGAATGCGCTTTCCCAGGCGGGGCGATCCGTAATGTCCATGACCTTGACTTCGCACACGTCGGTGGTGCGCCCGCTGCTACTGGTGGCCGCGGTGTCGGGCAGGCAATAGCAGTGCCGGCTCTGCTCGGTGGGGCACCAGAAGAAACTGAAATGGCGATGCTTGCGCGCCAGTTCGTCGTGCCTGTCCATCACGCTCTCGAAGTCTTCGCGCCAAATGCGCTCGTGCAGGTTGAAGCTGTCGGTCACCTGCAAGGTCAGTTCGCTGACGATGCCCAGCACACCCAGGGAAACGCGGCCCGCCTGCAGCAGGTCAGGGGTGCTTTCGTCGACGACGAGAATGTCGCCGTTGGGTTGCACCAGCTTCATGCCCACTATCGACGAGGCCAGGTTGCCCAGGGTAAGGCCTGTGCCGTGAGTACCGGTGGTGAGTGCCCCGGCAATCGACTGGCTGTCGATGTCGCCCTGGTTGACCATCGACAGGCCAGCTGCCCGCAGGGCCTTGCCGAAGGCATTGATGGTGGTGCCGGCTGCGGCGGTGACGCGCTTTCTGGCGTGGTCGACATGGCGTATGCCGCTCATGTTGGCCAGCGTCAGGTGCAGGCCATTGGTCAGCGCTACCGGGGTGAACGAATGCCCGGACCCGGCCACCCGAACGTTCATGCCGTTGCGGCTGGCCTGGTTGACCAGCGTGCACAGTTCGTCTTCGCTGGCCGGCGCCCCGCGTGCCGCGCGAATGCAGGACTGGTTACCGGCCCAGTTGCGCCAGTGCGCGTGGTCCAGGCCGAATTCGTTGATGTGCATGTTGTTGGAGGAAGTGCTCACGTCATTCTCCTGCTTGGCGTGCTTGAGGTCAGACCGCGGTGTAGCCGTTATCCGCGAACAGGTGCGCGCCGTTGACGAAACTGGCGTCGTCACTGGCCAGGAACAAGGCGGCGCTGGCCACCTCGGCGGGTTGGCACAGGCGCCCCTGGGCGGCCGCGATGGCCTGTTCGCTGACGTCGACACCGTGCTTGCGCAGCATGTCGATTTCCCGCAGGCCGTGGGCTGTGGCAATGAAACCCGGGCAAATGGCATTGGCGCGGATACCGCGGTCACGGAACTCCACGGCAATGGCCCGGGCGAACATATGGGTTGCGCCCTTGCTGGTGCAATACAGGACTTCCATCGGCGTGCCGACCACGGCCGATATGGAGGAGGTACACACGATGCTGCCGCCGCCGGCTGCGAGCATGCCTGGCAGCACCGCACGGGTGACCAGGAACATGCTTTTCACGTTCACGGCCATGATCCGGTCCCATTCTTCTTCGCTGGTGTCGAGGAAGGGGACAGCCGAAAGGATGCCGGCGTGGTTCATCAATACGGTGATGTGGCCGAAGGCTGCCTCCACGGTGGCGACAGCGGCCTTGACCTGCTGTGCGTCCGACACATCGGCTGCGGCGAAAACCGCTTGGTGGCCGGCTTCGCGCAGTTGTCGCGCAACCGCTGCGCCGTCGCTGCCGGGCAGGTCGACAATGCCGACCCGCGCCCCCTCTGCCGCGAACAGTTGCGAGGCGGCCAGCCCGCAGCCACCCGCGCCACCCGTGATCAGCGCTACCTTGCCGTTTAGACGTCCCGCCATGTTCGACTCCCGAAGATCTTTGTTGAAGTGTTTGTTGCCCGGGCGTTTCGCGATTCGCGTGGCCGAGCATGAAACAGATCGAAGGGAACATCCATATACCGATGGGTATACGGGGGCGGGCTGCACGCAGTGGGCTCAGCCAGCCTGCCGTGCCAGCAAGGCCAGGCAACGCTGCACCATCGGGCTGATATCCCCCTGGCGGCGGCTGAGAATGATCGGGCTGACCGCGCTGCTGTCCAGCAGGCCCACGTATTCAATGTCGGTGCGGTGCTGCTGCTGCACCGATGCCGGCACCAGGGTGATACCCACACCTACTGCCACCAGGCCGATCGCAGTCTGCAACTCATTGGCCCACTGGCTGACCCGGATGCTCATGCCGTGCTGGGCAAACAGCGCCAGCACATGGTCGGCATAACTGGGCCGGGGGTTGGCCGGGTAAAGGATGAACGCCTCCGCCGCCAGTTGCGCCAGGCTCAATGGGCTGGCAGACAGCGGGTGGCCCTTGGGTAGCACCGCTACCAGCGGGTCCTCGCACAATACCTGCTGCTCAATGGCCGGGTCGTCGATGCGGATGCGGCCAAAGGCAATGTCGATACGCCCGCTTTTCAGGGCTTGCACCTGCTGCAGCGTGGTCATTTCGCTCAGGCCCAGCTCCAGGTCGCTGTCCTGGCGCAGCTCGCGGATCAAGTCGGGCAGCACGGTGTACAGGGTGGAGGGGGCAAAACCGATGCCCAGCCACTGGCGCTGGCCCTGGCCGATACGCCGGGTGTTGTCGTTGATGCTCTGCAACTGCTGCAGCACGGTGCAGGTTTGCTCATAGAAAAAACGGCCTGCATCGGTCAGCCGCAGCGGGCGTTCGCGCGCGACCAACAGGGTGCCGAGCTCGTCTTCGAGCTGGCTGATCTGCCGGCTCAGCGGTGGCTGGGCAATGTGCAGCAGCTCAGCGGCGCGGGTGAAGTTCAAGGTTTCTGCCAGGACCTTGAAGTAGCGCAGGTGGCGTAGCTCCATCAGACCTCCAGGGTATGGTGAGAGATTCATATGATATTGGACGCTGCGCAGGGTCTCGCGCAATCTGCGCACAAGCAAGCACATGCACCATTCGGGCTGGCCTTCGCCCGCCCGACCTGACGAGACCTGGCAACAATGACAAGCGCGCTGATTGAACGTATCGAGGCAGTCATCGTCGACCTGCCCACCATTCGCCCGCACAAGCTGGCAATGCACACCCTGCAGCAGCAGACCCTGGTGGTATTGCGCGTGCGCTGCAGCGATGGCGTGGAAGGCCTGGGCGAGGCCACCACCATTGGCGGCCTGGCCTACGGCTACGAAAGCCCCGAGGGTATCAAGGCCAACATCGACGCGTACCTGGCCCCGGCGCTGCTCGGCCTGCCGGCAGACAACATCAACGCGGCCATGCTCAAGCTGGACAAATTGGCCAAAGGCAACACCTTTGCCAAGTCCGGGCTCGAAAGCGCGTTGCTCGACGCCCAGGGCAAGCGCCTGGGCCTGCCGGTCAGCGAACTGCTGGGTGGCCGTGTACGCGACAGCCTGGAGGTGGCCTGGACCCTGGCCAGCGGCGACACCGCGCGTGATATCGCCGAAGCCCAGCACATGCTGGAAATACGCCGCCACCGGGTGTTCAAGCTGAAGATCGGTGCCAACCCGGTGGACCAGGACCTCAGGCATGTGGTGGCGATCAAGCGCGAACTGGGCGACAGCGCCAGCGTGCGGGTCGACGTCAACCAGTACTGGGACGAGTCCCAGGCGCTGCGGGCATGCCAGGTGCTGGGCGACAACGGCATCGACCTGATCGAGCAGCCGATTTCGCGCATCAACCGCGCTGGCCAGGTGCGCCTGAACCAGCGCAGCCCGGCACCGATCATGGCCGATGAGTCGATCGAAAGCGTCGAAGACGCCTTCAGCCTGGCTGCCGACGGCGCCGCCAGCATCTTCGCCTTGAAAATCGCCAAGAACGGTGGCCCCCGCGCTGTGCTGCGCACCGCGCAGATCGCCGAGGCTGCCGGCATCGCCCTGTACGGCGGCACCATGCTGGAAGGCTCGATAGGCACGCTGGCCTCGGCCCATGCCTTCCTCACCCTGCGCCAGCTGACCTGGGGTACCGAATTGTTCGGGCCATTGTTGCTGACCGAGGAAATCGTCAACGAGCCGCCGCAGTATCGCGATTTCCACTTGCACATTGCGCGCACCCCCGGGCTGGGGCTGACCCTGGACGAAACGCGCCTGGCGCGCTTCGCCAGGCGCTGAGCTGCAGGCTGCAGGCGCACGCGCACACCGCGGCGGGGAGCCCACTTGGGCAAAGCCCTGCCAGCTTTTGAAGCCGACGCAAGAAAGGAGAAACCTGCATGCTGTTCCACGTGAGGATGACGGTGAAACTGCCGGTCGACATGAACCCGGCCACCGCTGCCCAGCTCAAGGCCGATGAAAAGGCGTTGGCCCAGCGGCTGCAGCGCGAAGGCACCTGGCGCCACTTGTGGCGCATTGCCGGGCACTACGCCAACTACAGCGTGTTCGATGTGCCTAGCGTCGAGGCCCTGCACGACACCCTGATGCAGTTGCCGCTGTTCCCGTACATGGACATCGAGGTCGACGGCCTGTGCCGGCACCCCTCGTCGGTCCACAGCGACGACCGCTGATTGCTGCTGAACAAGAACAATACGAGGTGAGTACGATGACCGTGAACATTTCCCACACTGCTGACATCCAGGCGTTCTTCGACAAGGTCGCCGGGCTGGACCATGCCGAAGGCAACCCGCGTTTCAAGAAGATCATCCGCCGCGTGCTGCAGGACACTGCACGCCTGATCGAAGACCTGGAGGTCAGCGAGGATGAGTTCTGGCACGCCATCGACTACCTCAACCGCCTGGGCGGCCGTAACGAGGCAGGGCTGTTGGCCGCCGGCCTGGGCATCGAGCACTTCCTCGACTTGCTGCAGGATGCCAAGGATGCCGAGGCCGGCCTGGGCGGGGGCACCCCGCGCACTATCGAAGGGCCGCTGTACGTTGCCGGTGCCCCGCTGGCAGAAGGGGAGGCGCGCATGGATGACGGCACCGACCCCGGGGTGGTGATGTTCCTGCACGGCCAGGTCTTTGCTGCCGACGGCCAGCCGTTGGCGGGCGCGACCGTCGACCTGTGGCACGCCAACACCCAAGGCACGTACTCGTACTTCGATTCGAGCCAGTCCGCGTACAACCTGCGCCGCCGCATCGTCACCGATGCCGAGGGCCGCTACCGGGCGCGCTCGATCGTGCCGTCGGGCTACGGCTGCGACCCACAGGGGCCTACCCAGGAGTGCCTGGACCAGCTCGGTCGTCACGGCCAGCGCCCGGCGCACGTGCACTTCTTCATTTCGGCACCTGGGCACCGGCACCTGACCACCCAGATCAATTTTGCCGGCGACCGGTACCTGTGGGATGACTTCGCCTATGCCACCCGCGACGGGTTGATCGGCGAGCTGCACTTTGTCGAGGAGGCCGCGGCAGCGCATGACCGTGGCGTGCAGGGTGGGCGCTTTGCCGAGCTGGCCTTCGACTTCCATCTGCAGGCGGCGACGGCGCCGCAAGCCGAGGAACGCAGCCACCGCCCGCGCGCCTTGCAAGGTTAGCCGCAAACACCCGCAAAGCCGGTGCCATCCGCCGCGGCACCGGCTCCGTTGGCAAACCTGCTACGGGCTTTTTTGGATCCATTCCCATTCGCAAAAACCCCGTGCGTTTCGCCAAAGCTTGAGTACAATCGTCAGCTTTTTCCGGGACTTCCGTCCCAGTGCTGGAAACCCCCATGCTGACCGGTAGCTACTCCTCTTCGCTGGTGTTGATTTCGCTGTGCGTGGCGATCCTGGCGTCCTATACCGCCCTTGACCTGGCCGGCCGCATCGCCACGGCCAAGGGCCGGGCTGCCCACTTGTGGATGTTCGGTGGCGCACTGGCCATGGGGATGGGCGTCTGGTCCATGCACTTCGTGGGCATGCTCGCCTTCAGCCTGCCCATCGACCTGGGGTACGACCTGGGCCTGACCGCGTTCTCGCTGTTGATCGCCGTGCTTTCATCGGGCTTTGCCTTGTGGCTGGTCAGCCAGCCAAGCCTGCCAAGTCTGCAATTGGCGTTTGGCGCGCTGATCATGGGTGCAGGCATTGCCTGCATGCACTACACCGGCATGGCGGCGATGCGCATGCTGCCAGGCATCGATTATGACCCGACACTGTTCGGCGCCTCGCTGCTGATCGCTGTCGGTGCCTCGGCGGCGGCATTGTGGATCGCCTTCCGCCTGCGTGCGCACACACCCTATGTGCGGCAGATTCGCGGCCTGGCAGCAGTGGTAATGGGCTTGGCCATCGTGGGCATGCACTACACCGGCATGGCAGCGGCGAACTTCCCGGATGGCAGCTTCTGCGGGGCGCTGGCGGGCGGTGGCCTGCAAGGCGATGGCCTGGTCTACCTGGTGCTCATCACCACCTTGTCAGTGTTGGCGGTAGCCTTGTTGACCTCGGTGCTGGACGCGCGCCTGGAGGTGCGCACCGCAGAGCTGGCCCGTTCGCTGACCTTGGCCAACCAGGAACTGACCCAGCTGGCCCTGCACGACACCCTGACAGGCCTGCCCAACCGCACCTTGCTGGCCGACCGCATCGAGCAGGCGATTGCCAGGGTGGCGGAGCAGGGCGGCTGTTTTGCCCTGATGTTCATCGACCTGGACGGTTTCAAACCGGTCAACGATGCGTTTGGCCACCACATTGGCGACCTGCTGCTCAAGGCCGTGGCCGCCCGCCTGCGCGGCCACCTGCATAGCCAGGACACCCTGGCACGGATCGGTGGCGATGAGTTCGTGCTGCTGGTGCGGTTGCAGGAACCCGACGATGCCATGGACGTGGCGGTCAAGCAGGTCAACCTGGTGTCACGGCCATTCCGGGTGGCCGAGCACGACCTGCAGTTGTCGGCCAGCCTGGGTATCGTCCTTTACCCGGGCAATGGCCAGGACCAGCAAGAGCTGCTGCGCAATGCCGACGCGGCCATGTACCACGCCAAGAGCGCCGGCAAGAATGGCTACAGGTTCTTCGACGTGTCGATGAACAGCAACGCCCGCCAGCAGTTGCAGCTGCTGCAGGACTTGCGCCAGGCCGTGGCGCAGCGCCAGTTCCGCTTGCACTACCAGCCCAAGTTCGACGCCCAGGCTTGCCAGCCCATCGGTGCCGAAGCCTTGTTGCGCTGGGAGCACCCGCAGCAGGGGTTGCTGATGCCTGACCGCTTCATCGCGCTGGCAGAAAAAACCGGCCTGATCATCCCGATTGGCGAATGGGTGCTCAACGAAGCCTGCCGGCAGATGCGTCTCTGGCTGGACCAAGGCCATCATCAGTGGCGCATGGCGGTCAACCTGTCGGCTATCCAGTTCAGCCATTGCGGGCTGGTCGACAGCGTGGCCCAGGCCTTGCAGCACAATGGCCTGCCAGCCAACTGCCTGACCCTGGAAATTACCGAAACCACCGCCATGCATGACGCCGATGCCAGCCTCACAGTGCTGCAGCGCTTGTCCGACATGGGCGTGGACCTGTCCATTGATGATTTCGGTACCGGTTATTCCAGCCTGATGTACCTCAAGCGCCTGCCCGCCAACGAACTGAAGATCGACCGGGGCTTCGTGCGCGAACTGGAACAGGACAGCGATGACGCCGCGATCGTGTCGGCCATTGTCGCGCTGGGCCAGGCACTGGGGCTGCGAATCGTCGCCGAAGGGGTAGAAACTGACCGGCAGCAGGCGTTTCTGACCCGCCTGGGCTGTGACTCGCTGCAGGGCTACCTGTTGGGGCAACCCGTACCGGCCGAGCAATTTCTGAGCAAGCTGCAAGCGATGGGCCCGGGGGCCAAGTCTGCCGGTTAACCGGCGTCGCGCAAGGTAAAGGCGGGGGCGAAGGCATCCATCTCGGCCTCGACGGCCTCGATGATGCGTTCGACATCGGCGGCGGCCATGATTGCCGCACACGGGATGCCGGCAATCGCCAGCACGGTTTCTCCGGTGGCCCGGTCGAATAAACGCGCGACCATGCTGCGTGGCGCATCCATGCTGGCCTCGAAGCCCAGCGGGTGGAAATGCCAGCGCATCACCTGGCAGGCGTTGGGGAACGTCATCTTGTTCATGCCAGCCTCCTGGTCCGTGCCTGGACGTAGTGGGCGGGTGGCCACATCGATGCGGCCGCCGGGTAAGTAAACATAGCACCTGCAATGCGCGATTCTCAGCGGCGAACATGACAAATGTACTGTTGCATGACAACGGTCACATCTGCGGCGCCGCCGGCGCAGTGCCAAAGCCCTCGAGGCAAACGTTTTCGCCTGCTGGATGCACGCCCCGGCGCAGGTTTTCTGCGGGTTGCACTGTCGGCCCTGGCCCCTGGCTTTCAGACGAACGGCGTGCTCAACCCAGCAAACCGGCCGCGATGTTGATGGTGAACCCCAGGATCGCCGTGTTGAACACGAACCCCACCAGGGAATGCGCCAGCACTACCCGGCGCAAGCCACGCCCGGCCACCCCCACGTCGGAGGTCTGCACGGCCACGCTGATGGTGAACGAGAAGTAATGGAAGTCCCAGTAGTCGGGGTTGCGTTCGCCATCGGCAAATCGCAGGGGGGGTTCATGCTGCCGCCCGGTGTAGAACAACCGCGCATAGTGCAGGCTGAAGATGCAACCGATCATCAACCAGGACCCCGCCACCGTCAGGCCGGTGTACAGGTAGTGCAGGGCCTGGGCGCTGCCCTGCAGGCCGCGGCTGGAAACCAGTTGCAGCGTCACTGCGGCTAGGCTGGCGATGGCGGCAATGCACACCGTCAGCAGCACCAGGCCGGCATTTTCATCTTCGATGCGGGCCACCTGGCGGACTTTCTCCGGGTTGGCGCTGCAGCTCAGGTACAGCACCAGCAGCAGATACAGCCAGACCCCCAGGTTCCAGCCAGCGAGGATATGCTGCACGCTGTCGCCAGCGGGTATCAGCCAGCCGCCGAGCAGGCCGACCACGGCGGCGATGCTCAGGCGGGGGTGTGTACGGGTCAGGCGGTGGAAAGCCATGGGGCCTCTTTCTCGGTCGATATGGCTATCACTCTAGCCTGTCGTGGCCAACCCGGTGGCAGGTCACCTGGCGCTTCAGGCCAGCAGTGGCAGGGTGGCCTGCGGCAACGCCGGTGTTGTTTGCTGGCGCCCATCGCACACCCTTGCAACTCTCAGTACACTGCACGTTCCAACACCAACATCTGTTGAACTCGAGGTTTTTGCATGAAGCTCAGTCCTTTGGCAGGCAAGCCGGCACCAGCCAGCGTGCTGGTCGATATTCCCCGGCTGCTCACCGCCTACTACACCGGCCGCCCAGACGCCGCCGTGGCGGCCCAGCGGGTGGCCTTCGGCACCTCGGGGCACCGTGGCACTTCGCTTGAATTGAGTTTCAACGAGTACCACGTCCTGGCCATCACCCAGGCGATCTGCCTGTACCGCCAGGAAAAAGGCATCGATGGCCCGCTGTTCATCGGCGCTGACACTCACGCCCTGTCGGCCCCTGCCGCCGCCAGCGCCCTGGAAGTGCTGGCCGCCAACGGCGTGCAGGTCATGCTGTCCAAGGATGACGAATACACGCCAACCCCGGCCGTGTCGCACGCCATCCTCTGCCATAACCGTGGCCGTACCCAGGGCCTGGCCGACGGCATCGTCATCACCCCGTCGCACAACCCGCCGCAAAGCGGTGGCTTCAAGTACAACCCGCCCAACGGCGGCCCGGCCGACAGCGACGTGACCAAGTGGATCGAAGCCAAGGCCAACGACTTGCTGGCGGCCAACCTGGCCGGCGTCAAGCGCATGGACCATGCCCAGGCCCTGCAGGCGGCCACCACCCAGCGCCATGACTACGTCAGCCACTATGTGGCCGACCTGGAAAACGTCATCGACTTTGACGTCATCCGTGCTGCCAAGCTGCGCTTGGGCGTAGACCCCCTGGGTGGGGCAGGGGTGCGTTACTGGTCGGCGATCGCCAAGCATTACCAACTCGACCTGGAAGTGGTGAATACCGAGGTCGACCCGACCTTCCGCTTCATGACCGTCGACTGGGATGGCCAGATCCGCATGGACCCATCCTCGCCGTATGCGATGCAGGGCCTGATCGGCCTGCGCGACCGCTTCGACGTGGCGTTCGCCTGCGACCCGGACCACGATCGCCATGGCATCGTCACGGCCGATGGCCTGCTGCAGCCGAACAACTACCTGGCCGTGGCCATCGATTACCTGTACCGCCATCGCCCGCAATGGCGCAGCGATGCCGCCGTGGGCAAGACCGTGGTGTCCAGCGGCCTGATCGATCGGGTTACCCAGCGCCTGGGCCGCGAGCTGTATGAAGTGCCGGTGGGCTTCAAGTTCTTTGCCCAAGGCCTGTTCGACGGCACACTCGGTTTTGGTGGCGAAGAAAGTGCAGGGGCATCGTTCCTGCGCCGCGATGGCTCGGTGTGGGCCACCGACAAGGACGGCCTGATCCCCGCGCTGCTGGCCGCCGAGATGACCGCCCGTACCGGGCGCAACCCGAGCCAGGCCTATGCCGACCTGACCGAGGCACTGGGCAAACCCTATGCCACCCGCGTCGAGGCCAAGGCCGATGCGCGGCAGAAGGCGCTGCTGAGCAAGCTGGCACCGGAGCAGGTGAAGTCCACCGAGCTGGCCGGTGAGCCGATCGTGCAGATCCTCAGCCACGCCCCGGGTAATGGCCAGGCGATTGGCGGGCTGAAGGTGATGACTGCCAACGGTTGGTTCGCCGCACGCCCGTCAGGCACTGAAGACATCTACAAGATCTACGCCGAAAGCTTCATCGACGAGGCCCACCTGCAGCGCCTGGTGCAGGAAGCGCAGGTGCTGGTGGACGCTGCCATCGCCTGACCGGCAACAAAGCACTTGGAACTGCGGCGCGATGTAAATTAGAATTAATCCTATTTACGCCGCCGCAGGGCCTTCCCATGATCGACGCCGCGCCGCCACAAGAGCCTAGCCTGCCTGCCCTGTACCGGGAGCATCGCAGCTGGCTGGAAAGCTGGCTGCGCCGGCGCATGGGCAATGCCTGGGATGCCGCCGACCTCAGCCAGGATACGTTCCTGCGGGTGCTGGCCAGTGCTCAGCCGCTGGCAGACATCCGCGAGCCACGCGCCTACCTGCTTACCGTGGGCAAGCGCCTGCTCAGCAACTTCCACCAGCGCCGCAGCCTGGAGCAGGCCTACATGGATGCCTTGGCGCAGTTGCCTGAACAGCATGTACCGTCGCCCGAGCAGCGCTGGATCGTGCTGGAAACCCTGCAAGCACTGGATGAACTGCTCGACGGCCTGAAGCCGCCGGTGCGCAGGGCGTTTCTCTGGAGCCAGCTGGAAGGTCTGGGCTATGCCGAAATCGGCAAGCGGCTGGGTGTGTGCGAGCGCTCGGTCAAACGTTACATGGCGCAGGCTTACGAGCATTGCCTGTTGGCCGATCTGCAATGACCCAACCTAGCGCCGAAACCCGCGAGGCCGTGCGTGCCGCTGCCCGTTGGCTGGCGCTGCTGGATTCCGGCGCCGCCAGCGACAAGGACCTGCAGCGGCTCGCGCAATGGCGCGCCAGCAGCAGCCTGCATGAGCAGGCGTGGCACAAGGCAGCCTTGTTGCGCGCGCGCTTCTCCGGGCTGCCAGGGGCGTTGGCAATGGCCACGCTGGACCGCCCGGATGCCGGCCGACGGGCGCTGCTCAAGCGCGCCCTGGGCGTGGCGGCGGTGCTGCCGGCGGCGTGGCTGGCAAGCCGTGAGCTGCCCCTGGAAGCCTGGGCGGCCGACCTGCGTACCGCGGTGGGCGAGCAGCGCCAGGTACTGTTGAGCGACGGGACGTTCCTGCAGTTGAATACCGACAGCGCGGTCGATCTCGACCTCGGTGCACGTCGCCTGACCTTGCTGCGCGGGGAGGTTGCCGTAAAGGTGCCTGCGCATCTGCAACTGGCCTTGCACGTGCCCGAGGGCCAGGTGCTGCTAGGCGATGCCGAGGTGTGCTTGCGCCTGTTGGGCGACGCCTGCCGGGTGTCGGTGCTCAACGGCAGGGCCCAGCTCCAGCCGGCCCATGGCCCGGCACGCACGCTGCTGGCAGGGCAGCAGGCCAGCTTGCAGGCAACTGGCGTCGGCGCGGTCAGCGGGCTGGACCCTTGGCGGCTGGGCTGGCGCGAAGGGGTGCTGCGGCTGGACGACCGGCCGCTGGGCGAACTGTTGCACGAGCTGCGTCGCTACCGCCCCGGGGTGCTGCGCTGGGCGCCTGCGCTGGAGCGGCTGCGCGTCACCGGCACCTTCCGCCTTGACGACACCGACCGGGTGCTGGCCTTGCTGGCTGCAAGCCTGCCGTTGCAGGTGCAGTCACGCACCCGTTACTGGGTCAGTTTGTCTGCGCGAGAAAATCGTGCTTGAGGCTGTCCCCTTTTTTTCACTCGCCGGTCATTACCGGTAGGAGAAAATAAAGGGGAGCCTTGTTCAATGCCAGCAGTAAAGTCTTGCCGCCTGCGCCCACTGGCGCGCGCCGCGCATCCGTTGTTCGCCATGAGCCTGTTGCTGTGTTCACCGGCCTGGGCCGATGAGCCCGTGCGCCGCACTTACCAGGTAGCGCCCGCCAGCCTGGGGGCCGCGTTGACCCGCTTCGCCGACCAGGCGGGCGTCAGCCTTTCGCTGGACCCGGCACTGGTGCAAGGTCGGCAGAGCGCTGGCCTGTCTGGCGCCTACAGTGTTGACGAAGGGTTTGCCCAATTGCTGCGTGGCAGCGGCCTGCAATGGCTCCCGGTGGGTGAAGGGGCCTTCACCCTGGTGCCGGCCCCCCAGGCCGGTAGCGCCCTGGAAATCGCCCCTACCAGTATCGTCGGCGGGCTGGTCGCCCCTGGCCAATCGCAACCCTACGCGGGCGGCCAGGTGGCACGCCAGGGCGCACAAGGCCTGCTCGGTTCGCGGGACTTCATGGAAACCCCCTTCAGCATCACCAGTTACACCAGCGAGGTGGTCAAGAACCAGCAGGCCCGCACCCTGGGCGAGCTGATTGCCAGCGACCCCTCGGTACGCGCCACCAACCCCGCCGGCGGGCGCTTCGAACAATTCACCATTCGCGGCTTCAGCCTATTCAACAGCGATGTCGCCTACAACGGCCTGTATGGGATCTTGCCGACCTATTCGATCGACATGGAAATGGCCGAGCGGGTCGACATCATCAAAGGCCCCAGCCAGTTGCTCAACGGCATATCGCCCCGGGGCAGCGTAGGCGGTGGCATCAACGTGCAACCCAAGCGCGCTGGCGACAAGCCGATTACCACGTTCACCGGCAGCTATGCCTCCGACAGCCAGGTGGGGGGTGCCGTGGATATCGGCCGGCGCTTCGGCGAAGGTGACCAGTTCGGTGTGCGCTTCAACGGCGTCAAGCAAGCCGGCGATACTGCATGGGACCACCAGTCTGTCGATCGCCAGATGGCGGTGCTGGGCCTGGATTTCCGCGGCGAGCGCCTGCGCCTGTCGGCCGACCTGGGTCACACCGAGCGCGATACCGATGCGCCGCAGGAGCGTGTGCTGATCGGCGCCAACGCCAAGGTGCCGGACGCCGATGACGTGCGCCACAACTATGCCCAGGCCTGGAGCAAGGCGCGCACCAATGACACCTTTGGCGCACTGAATGCCGAATACGATATCAGTGATTCGCTGCTGGCCTACGGTGCGGTCGGCGCACGCAAGAGCAACCATGACTTCCTGCGCCACAACGTGTCGATCATCAATGACGCCGGCGATTTCAGTGTGCAGCCCCGCGACTTTACCCGCGATGAATCTGTGCGTACCGCCATGGCTGGCCTGCGCAAGTGGTTGCAGACCGGGCCGGTCAGCCACGAACTGAACCTGGCCGCCAGCTCTTACTACATGGACTTCACCAACGGCGGCGCCCGTTATGCCGCCGCACCCAGCAACCTCTACCACCCGGTGGCCACACCCACGCCGGGCACACCCACCCGCTTCGATTCGAAGGTCTACACGGAAAACCGCTTCTCCGGCGTGGCCCTGGCCGACACCCTGGGCTTTTTCGACGACCGCCTTCTGCTGACCCTGGGCGCGCGCTGGCAGCGGGTGCAAGTGGATGACTGGAGTGATGGCGTCAAAGGCGACACCGCCTATGACGAAGAAAAGGTCTCGCCCTCTGGCGGGGTGCTGCTCAAGGTCACCGAGCAGTTGTCGCTGTACGCCAATTACATGGAAGGCCTGAGCCAAGGCAAGATCGCCCCGTCGACCTCGGTCAACGAAGACCAGATATTTCCGCCATTCACCAGCCGCCAGGTCGAGGTCGGGGCCAAGTATGACTTTGGCCAGGTGGCCTTCACCGCCAGCGCGTTCCGCATTCGCCAGCCGGCCTACGAAACCAACCCGGCTTCGCGGGTGTTCGGCCCCAATGGCAAGCGTGACAACCACGGCATCGAGCTGAGTGTGTTCGGTGAGCCTGTGCAGGGTGTGCGGGTACTGGGTGGGGTGATGTACATCGACAGCGAGCTGACCGACACGGTCGATGGCGCCTACGACGGCAACCGCGCCCCGGCCACGCCGGAGTACAACGTGAACCTGGGGGGCGAGTGGGACGTGCCGGGGGTCAAAGGCTTGACCCTGACAGCACGCGGTATTCACTCCAGGTCGCAATACCTGGACCAGAACAACAGCAAGAAGATCAATGGCTGGGAGCGCTATGACCTGGGGGCGCGCTACGCGTTCAAGGTGGATGAGACCGAGGTCACATTGCGAGCCAGTGTCGAGAACGTGCTGGATGACCGCTACTGGAGCTCGGCAGGGGCCTCGGATGACAGCGAGCCGGGCTTGACCCTGTCGACCCCACGCACCTATCTGCTGTCTGCCACGGTCGGCTTCTAAGCCTTGCACGGTCCCCTGTAGGAGCGGCCTTGTGTCGCGATGGGGCGCGAAGCGGCCCCAAATTTTCAGCTTCGCCGCAACTTCAGCTTCGCCGCAAAAAAACCGGGGCGCGCTTCGCGCCCCATCGCGACGCAAGGCCGCTCCTACAGGGCAAGCGCCTGGCAACTGCCGGTCATGCCTGGTCCGGCACCACGGCGATCACGTCGATCTCCATCAGCCATTCGGCCTGGGCCAGGCCGGCCACTACCAGGCCGGTGGAAATCGGGAACACGCCCTTGAGCCATTTGCCCACTTCCTTGTACACCGGCTCGCGGAAACGTGGGTCGGTGATGTAGGTGGTGGTCTTGACGATATGCGACAGGTCCGAGCCGGCTTCTTCGAGCAGTTGCTTGACGTTCTTCATCGCCTGTTCGGCCTGCGCCCGCGGGTCACCCAGGCCCACCAGCCTGCCTTCGAAATCGGTGCCGACCTGGCCACGCACATAGATGGTGTTACCGGCCCGCACCGCCTGGCACAGGTCGTTGTCCAGGGTCTGGTTGGGGTAGGTGGCCTTGGTGTTGAACATGCGGATGCGGGTATGGGTAGGCATCAGTGGGCTCCGAGGGTGCTGACGTTGCTGAATGTGGCGGGTTGCTGCCGGTCGGCCGCGCGCTGGTCGCGGTCGCGGTAGGCGCTGTAGGTGCGTTGCGTGGCGATGTGGCCGGCGACGTGTTTGGCGTCGTGCCATACGCCCCAGATGAACGACGAGCCACGGCGCGACAGCCACGGCAGACCAAGGAAATACACACCTGGTTCGCGAGCGACACCGCGCTGATGCTGGGGCTTGCCGTTGGCGTCGAAGGTGTCCACCTGCAGCCAACTGAAGTCCACGCCGTAGCCGGTGGCCCAGATGATGCTGCGGACACCGGCCTTGGCCAGGTCCAGCTGTTGCAGTGGGTCGAGCATGCAGGCCGGGTCGGCCAGGCGCCGGCGCGCTTCAGGCTCTTGCGGCAGGTCGAGGCCGTTGCGCTCCACATAGGCATCGGCGGCGTCCAGCAAGGCCAGGTAGTTCTCATCGCCCCGCGTGATGTTCTCGACCAGGTTGTCCTGGAAGTGCGCCACGCCGTTTTCGAACGACCGGGTCAGGCCAACCAGGGTCATGCCCTGGTGGGCGAGGGCACGGAAGTCGACCGTATGGCCCCCACGGGCGCCGCTCACGGCAATGGTCACATGCTCGCGGCCAGGCTTGGCAATTTCTGCGTCCCATTCACCCAATACGCCCAGCCACCAGCAGAAGTCGCGGTTGCGGTAAGCCCGTGGCGGGCGATCATGAGCGCCGACCGACAGGTACACCTGGCGGCCGGCACGCATCAGCTCTTCGGCGATCTGCACGCCGGACGAGCCTGCACCCACCACCAGCACTGCACCTTCGGGCAGTTGTTCGGGGTTGAAGTAGGCGGCCGAGTGGATCTGGTGCAGGTTGGCGTCTTTTGGCGCAATCGCCGGTATCACCGGCTTCTGGAACGGGCCGGTCGCCGCCACCACGCGGTTGGCGCGGATCACGCCTTCATTGGTTTCGATGGTGAAGCCAGGGCGGTCGCTGTTGCGCTGTACTTTCTTCACTTCGATGCCGGTGCGCACCGGCAGGTTGAACTTGCGTACGTACTGCTCGAAGTAGTCGGCCACCTGGTCCTTGCCGGCGAAAGCGTCGGCATCGAGGTTGAATTCCAGCCCCGGGAAGCGGTCGTGCCAGGCCGGCCCATTGGCCACCAGCGAATCCCAGCGGCCGCTGCGCCAGGCCTCGGCAATGCGGTTGCGCTCCAGCACCAGGTGCGGCACGCCCAGCTTGCTCAGGTGTTCGCTCATGGCCACGCCAGCCTGGCCGGCGCCGACCACGAGGGTGTCGATTTCGAAGTTGTTCAGTGTCATGTCCGAGCCCTTGTTCAGGCGGTTTTTGTCAGGTCGGTTTGGGGACCGCCGTTGCCTGGGGCCAGACTAGGGATGCTGCGCAAATGGCGAAAATAGTATTTAGTTGGGGCTTGCCGATAAAACGGCGAAGGCCCGGATCTTGTGAACGCAACTGTCTTGTTGAAACGTTGAAAGCTCGCGCACTCGCTGTGGGAGCGGGCATGCCCGCGAACACCGGCAAAGCCGGTGCCAGCCACTGCGTCGCCTGGTTCGCGGGCTCGCCCGCTCCCACAGGGCCTCAGACCCTAGTTTTTTCCTGCCTAGCCCCTCGGAAAAAGGTGGTTTCGCCTGCCCGAAGGTTCCACCCAGAATGGCCTGCATTGCACAGCACAACAGGAACCATGCCATGACCTTCTCCATCATTGGTCGCTGCCAGGAAACCGGCCAGGTCGGTATCGCCATCAGTTCGTCGAGCATCGCCGTAGGGGCCCGTTGCCCGTGGGTGCGTGCCGGCGTGGGCGCGGTCGCTACCCAGAACATCACCCTGCCGGCGCTGGGCCCGCAGATTCTCGACGCCATGGAGCAGGGCCAGTTGCCACCCGCCGCTGCGCTGGACCGGGTGTTGAGCGCCAATGGCTGGAGCGAGTACCGCCAGGTGACGGTCATCGACAGCACCGGCCAGGTGGCTTTGTTCACGGGGCGCGAGGCGCTTGGCACACACCATGCCGTGGCCGGCGAGCAATGCGCGGCGGCGGGCAATTTGCTGTCCTCCACCGTTGTGATCGAAGCGATGGTGCTGGCCTTCGAACAGGCCGGTGGGCACCTGGCCGACCGCCTGCTGGCGGCCATGCACGCGGCGATGGCTGCGGGCGGTGAGGCGGGGCCGGTGCACTCGGCGGCGCTGAAAATTGCGGGAGAGCTGACCTGGCCACTGGTGGACCTGCGCGTCGACTGGGCCGACAACGACCCCATCGGAGCGCTCGATGGCCTGTGGCAAGCCTACCGCCCACAAATGCAGGACTACGTCACCCGCGCCCTCAACCCGACCTCTGCGCCAAGCTACGGGGTGCCGGGCGATGAGTGAGTTTGCCAGCCGCATGCTGCTGGCCAGGCTGGTCGGCTTTGCCACGGTCAGCCGTGACTCCAACCTGGCGCTGATCGGCTTCATTCGCGATTACCTGGCCGGGTTGGGCGTGGAATGCGAGCTGTTCCACAACCCGGAGAGAACCAAGGCTAACCTGTTTGCCACCATCGGCCCCAAGGATGTTGGCGGCGTGGTGCTGTCCGGGCACACCGACGTGGTGCCGGTAGACGGCCAGGCCTGGACGGCCGAACCGTTCGCCCTCAGCGAACACGATGGCCGCTTGTATGGCCGTGGCACAGCCGACATGAAGGGCTTCATCGCGTCAGTGCTGGCAGCGGTACCCGCATTTCTCGCCCAGCCGCTGCGCATGCCGGTGCACCTGGCATTTTCATATGACGAAGAGGTCGGCTGCCTGGGTGTGCGCTCGATGCTCGCAGCGCTCGAACAGCGCCGGCACAAACCGCGGCTGTGCCTGATCGGTGAGCCCACTGAACTCAAACCCGTGTTGGGGCACAAGGGCAAACTGGCGATGCGCTGCCAGGTGCATGGCGCTGCTTGCCATTCAGCGTATGCACCGTATGGCGTGAATGCCATCGAGTATGCCGCCAGGCTTATCGGCAAGCTGGGTGATATCGGCGACGCGCTGGCCTTGCCGCAGCATCACGACGAGCGTTTCGACCCACCGTTCTCCACGGTGCAGACCGGGGTGATCAAAGGGGGCAGGGCGCTGAACATCGTGCCGGCCGAGTGCGAATTCGATTTCGAGGTGCGTGCCTTGCCGGGGTTCGAGGCACAGGCGGTGGCGGACCAACTGCAGGCGTATGCCGAGGCTGAGTTGCTGCCGCGCATGCGCAAGGTCCACGCCGACAGTGCCATTCGCCTGCAGCCGCTGAGTGCCTATCCGGGGTTGGCTACACCGCAGGACAGCGAAGCTGCGCAGCTGGTGGCGCTGCTCAGTGGTTCGGATAAGTTCGGCACCGTGGCGTTTGGTACTGAAGGCGGGCTGTTCGACCAGGCGGGCATCCCGACCGTGGTGTGCGGACCCGGGAGCATGGAGCAGGGGCACAAGCCGGATGAATTCGTCAGTGTCGAACAGTTGCAGGGCTGTGATGCCATGCTGCTCAGGCTGGTGGATCACCTCAGGCAGGCTTGACGGTTGAGCTGCCGGGGCTCTGTGGGCGCGGGTGCACCCGCGAATGGGCCGCAGTGCGGCCCCCGGCGACTCAGAAGGTTGCTTTTACCTGCAGGCCCAGCACCAGCGCGTTGTCGATGTCTTTGCCAGTGAACGCCCCTGGCTCGATGATGTACTGCACATCCGGGCGCAGGTTCAGCCATGGCGTTGCCTGGTAGCCGTAGCTCAGCTCGATCAACTGCTCGGCGCTGTCGATATCGGGGAACGGCTGGCCGGCGTTGAATGCAGCATCTTCCAGCACATCGCGGCTACGCGGGTTGGGTACGGCGCGGCCGTAACCCAGTGCCACGGTATCTCTCGGGCGGCCTTCGAACGGCTTGTACAGCACCACCCCGGCGCCATACCACTTGGTGAACGGCGAAGCGGCCTTGCTCGACGCCGAATACTGGCCGAAGGCGTGCAGGCTGCGGCCTGGCGAGGCCTGATCGTTCCACAGCGCCTGGTCGACCAGCAGGTAGTGCCCACCGCGCCCCGACACATCGTCGTCGCTGCCGATGCGCTTCACGTCGGAGCTGTCGTAGTAGTAGCCGAGCTTGTACTCGCCCGGCAGCTCGCCCTGCAGCTTGTACACCAGCTCCACCGGGACCACGGTGCCAGTGGTGTGCTTGGGCCCCAGGTGCCAGGCACGGCTGGAATTGCCGTTGCTCTCGGGGTCCACATTGAACGCTGCCACACGCAGTTGCCAGGCGGGCGACAGGTCGTACTTCACGCGCACGCCGAGGTGGGCGTTGGGGTAGTTGGTCCAGCCGCTGCCCCCCGACATGTTCAGCGGGTGGCCACAGAAGCCGGCGTTCATGAAATTGCACAGGATGCCGCTGTCCAGGCCGCCGACGTCGTTGCCCATGGCCATGTAGCCCAGCTTGACGTTGAGCGCAGGGGTGAACAGGGTGCGTTCGTAGCTCAGCTCGGTCAGGCGGGTGTACAGGCCGCCGTAGTTTTCCTGGATCGGCAGGCGGTTGCCGACCAGGTCGTCCGATGCGCTGTTGCCGCGACGGTCGTTGATGGTCAGCTGGACTTTGCCGCCGTTGTCCAGGCCGTACAGCTTCGACAGGTCGAACTGCACGCCCAGCTTGACGTTCTGCGAGTAACGCGCCGAGCGGTGCAGGCCGCCATGCGCGTTGTAGGCGGTTTCACCGCTGTAGTCGCCGGTGATTTTCACCCCGTCCTGTTCCAGCTGGTGGCGCAGGCCGCCCCAGTCACCGGTGAGGGTGCTGCGGGTGAGGAGGTCGTCGTTGGCAAGTGCGGTGCTGCTGGCCAGCGCCAGCAGCAGGGTGGGGGTGAAGCGAATTACGGATGGCATTGCTGTGTCTCGGGTTGTCTGTTCGGGCCTCTTCGCGGGCGAACCCGCTGCCACAGGGGCTGCACCATTTGCCGGGGCAGTGATCCTCCTGTGGCGGCGGGTTCACCCGCGAACGGGGCGACGCTGTGTTACGGCAAGGCGTAAGCGATCACGTAGTCGCCACGGTCGGTCGACTGGCGCGCACCGCCCGCTGTCACGACCACGTACTGCTTGCCGGTTTTCGGCGAAACGTAGGTCATAGGGCCGCCCTGGCTGCCCACTGGCAGGCGCGCCTTCCAGATTTCGTCACCGTTGCCGCTGTTGTAGGCGCGCAGGTAGAAGTCCTGGGTGCCGGCAATGAACACCAGGCCGCCTTGGGTCGACAGGGTGCCGCCCAGGGTGGGCAGGCCGATCTTGATCGGCAGGTGCATGCGGATACCCAGCGGGCCGGTGTCTTCAACGGTGCCCACCGGTACCTGCCAGGCCACCTGGCGGGTCTTCATGTCGATCGCGGTGAGGGTGCCGAACGGCGGCGCCTGGCATGGAATACCGGCTACCGACAGGAAGCGGTTCTTGTTCACCGCATACGGGGTGCCCTTGAGCGGTACTGCACCCATGCCGGTGTTCAGGGCTTCGCCGCCGGACGCTGCATTGCCTTTGTTCTGCGACGGAATCATCTGGATCCACAGGCCCAGGCGCATGTCGTTGACGAAGATGAAACCGTGTACCGGGTCGGTGGAAAGGCTGCCCCAGTTCATGCCGCCCAGCGAACCCGGGAAGCTCAGCGACAGGTCGGTGCCGGGCGCTGTGTACAAGCCGTCATAGCGCATCTTCTTGAAGTCGATGCGGCACAGCAACTGGTCATACGGGGTGGCACCCCACATGTCCGACTCGGTCAGGGTCTGCGCGCCGATCTGCGGCATGCCCACCGACTTGGGCTGGGTTGGCGAGTACGGCTCGTTTGGAATGTTGCCTGGCTTGACCGGAACTTCGTCGACCTGGGTCAGCGGTTTGCCGGTGGCGCGGTCGAGCACGTAGATCTGCCCGGCTTTGGTGCCGATCACTACCGCAGGTACGGTCTGGCCGTCGTCCTTGGTGAAGTCGATCAGGCTCGGCTGCATCGGCAGGTCGAAGTCCCAGAGGTCGTTGTGCACGGTCTGGTACACCCACTTCTGGTTGCCGGTGGTGGCGTCCAGGGCCAGCACCGAAGCGCCGTAGGTGTGGTCCAGCTTGCTGCGTTCAACACCGTAGATGTCGGTGGACGAGGAGCCCATCGGCAGGAACACGGTGTTCATCGCCGGGTCGTAGGACATCGGTGCCCAGCTGTTCGGGGTGCTGCGCACGTAGGTTTTGTCGCCCTGCGGGGCCTGGCGGTCTTCCGGGTTGCCCGGGTCGAAGGCCCAGCGCATTTCCCCGGTGATCACGTCGAAGCCACGGATCACGCCGCCTGGCATGTCAGCCTGGACGTTGTCGGCAACGCGGCCGCCGACCACCACAGTGGTGCCGGCCATCAGCGGTGCCGAGGACAGCTGGTAGTAAGAGTCTGGCACATCGCCCAGGCCGGCCATCAGGTTGACCTGGCCGTTGTTGCCGAAGCCCTGGCAGAACTCGCCGGTGTCGGCATCGACGGCAATCAGGCGGCCATCGATGGTGTTGGTCAGCAGGCGACGCTGGCAGTTGGCGCCGGCCGGCACGCTACCGCCGGTGACCGGCGAGCTGTTGGGCTGGGTCGGCTGGGCGATGGCCGCAGTGGCATCGAAATAGGCCAGGCCACGGCAACGCTGCCAGACCTTGGACTGGGCATTGATGGCGTTCTTCCACAGCTCTTTGCCGGTGTCGGCATCCAGCGCGATCAGGTTGTTGTGCGGGGTGCAGATGAACACCTTGTTGCCGATCTGCAGGGGTGTCAGCTGGTCTTCGGCACCGTTGCCGTCGCTGATGGCGACGTCGCCGGTGTGGTAGGTCCAGGCCACCTTCAGCTTGTTCACGTTGTCACGGTTGATCTGGTCCAGCGCGGCGAAGCGGCTGCCACCTTCGGTATTACCGTAGTGGGCCCAGTCCTTCTGTTCCTTGCCGGCCTCGACCGGGGTCATGCCCGGGCCTTTGCCAGTAGGGGCCACACTTGGGTGAGCGACGAACATGTTGCCGGCGGCAACCGCCAGCACCACGGCCATCACCGCGGCAACGCCGTAGGCACCGCGCCCGGCGCTGGCGCCATTGGCGCGGGCCAGCAGTGGGTACACCAGCGCTACCACCATACCGATGACACCGAACATGAACAGGCGCGAGAACAGCGGCCAGAACACCAGGCCGGCGTCGACCAGCGCCCAGAGGGCAGTGCCAACCAGGAACAGCGCGTACAGCCAGGCGCCCGCTTTTTTACGGCGGGCAATGAGCACACCGGCGATGGCCATGGCCAGGCCGCCGATCAGGAAGTACCAGGAACCGCCCAGGCCGGCGAGTTTGACGCCGCCGGCAGCCAGGAGCAGGCCAAGCAGGGCGATGATCACGCCCAGGCCAATCAGGATGATGTTTGAGGCGCCAGAGGCGCGCGGTGTTTCGTTCATGCCAGGGATCTCAGCAGGTGGAATGCGCGCAGTTTAAGCCCTTAGCTTGCTAATTAACAAGTTGGTACATAATTTTGTGAGGCTGATTGTCGCAGGGCTGAACTTAACGCGGTGTGTCTAAAATTCTAGATCGTGTCTGGAAAAATGCATGAAAACACCGGGTATGGCGGGCAAGGTTTTTTATCGCGGCTACGTTCATTTGTAGGCTTTACGCCGGTTGGGCGTGCGCCCGCCATGGCCCTGTTTGCTTGGCGCCATGCTTCTTGACCGGGCTGGCGGTTTGTAAGACCTTTGCGAGTTTTCGAGGACGGCCTGACATGGACAAACTTTTGGCGATGAAAATGTTCGTGGCCACCGTCGATGCCCAGGGTTTTTCAGCGGCTGCACGCCGGCTGGGGGTGGCGACCTCGTCGGTGACGCGCCTGGTCGATGCCCTTGAGTCGGCGCTGGGCGCCACCTTGCTCAATCGTTCGACGCGCCAGGTCAGTCTGACCGAGGCAGGCGCGCGCTACTACCAGCGCGCCCGGGGCATCTTCGAGGCGCTGGACGAGGCCGATGCCAGCATCTCGGACCGCGGTGAGGAACCGGTCGGTGTGCTGCGCCTGTGCTTGCCGGTGGAGTTCGGCAGGCGGGTCATCGCCCCGCACCTGGGGCCGTTTCTGGCCCGTCACCCGGCGCTGGAGCTGGACATCGACCTTAGCGACCGCATCGACGACCTGCTCGACGGGCGTTATGACCTGTCGATCCGCCTGGGTGACCCAGCGCCCAGCGATGAAATGGTTTGCCGCCCACTGGGCCGCTTCCAACGCTGGCTGGTCGCCAGCCCGGGCTACCTGGCCGAGCGCGGGCCGCTCCTGCATCCCCGGCAACTGCTTGAACACGCCTGCCTGCGTTTTCGCTATGGGCAAAAAGCACGGCCCTGGCGCCTGACCTGTGGCCAGGAAAGCCTGGAGCTGGACGTAAGCGGGCCGCTGCGCAGTGCCAACGCCGACATGTTGCGCGAAACGGCGCTGGCGGGCAGCGGTATTGCATTGCTGGCCGACTGGCTGGTACGCGAAGACGTCGAAGGCGGTCGGCTGCAGCGCCTGTTCCCTGAATGGCAAGCCAACCCTGGCACCGCCAACGACTGTATCAACGCCCTGTACCTGCCCAACCACCGGGGTTCGCGACGGGTCAGCGCTTTCATCGGTTTTTGCGAAAATGTGCTGAATACTGGCCGCTAGCGTTGCGCTATACGCAAAGGCGCGTTGCGTAGCTGCCCAATTCTCGGCGCCGCTGCCCGCAGGTAAGGTGGCCGTCATCCCCATACCTTGTCGAGGAACCTCGCATGAACCCTTCCGTCGCTTCAGCGCAACCGGCCACTGCCGGCTTGAGCCGGGCCCTGGTGGTACTCCTGGCGTTCTGCTGCGGCGCTATCGTCGCCAACATCTACTACGCCCAACCCATCGTCGGGCTGATCGCCCCGGACCTGGGGCTGTCTACCGAACATGCCAGCATGATCGTTTCCCTCACCCAGCTCGGCTATGCCTTGGGCCTGTTGTTGCTGGTACCGTTGGCCGACTTGCTGGAAAACCGTCGTCTGATGGTGGCCACCGCCGTTCTGGCCTGCATCAGCCTGCTGTTGGCAGGTACCAGTGGCAGTGGCCAGGGGCAGTTGTTCCTGGGTTACGCCCTGCTGATCGGCTTCAGTTCAGTGGCGGTGCAGATGCTGATTCCGCTGGCGGCGCACCTGGCGCCCGAGCACCAGCGCGGTCGGGTAGTGGGCAACATCATGGGTGGGTTGCTGCTGGGCATCCTGCTGGCCCGGCCGTTGTCCAGCCTGGTGGCCGACCACTTCGGCTGGCGTGCGGTATTCATCGGCGCTGCCGGGGTGATGTTGGCGATCATCCTGCTGCTGGCGTCGACCCTGCCGCAGCGTCGGCCCGAGCACAAGGCCAGTTACGCAGGGCTGATGCTGTCGCTGCTCACCTTGCTGCGCCGTTACCCGCTGCTGCGCCAGCGCTCGCTGTACCAGGCCTTGATGTTCGCCGCATTCAGCCTTTACTGGACGGCGGTGCCACTGGCCCTGGCTGCAGGGCATGGCCTGTCGCAAAGCCAGATTGCCTTGTTCGCGTTGGTCGGCGCAGTGGGTGCGGTTGCGGCACCCATTGCCGGCCGCCTGGCCGATGCCGGTCATGCCCGGGCGGGGTCGTTACTGGCGCTGTTACTGGCGCCGGCCGCCTTGCTGCTGGGTTTGACGGTGCCCGGCTACAGCGTGATCGGCCTGGGCCTGACGGGTGTGCTGCTGGATTTTGCGGTGCAGATGAACATGGTGATCGGCCAGCGTGAAGTGTATGCACTGGACCCGGCCAGCCGTGGGCGTTTGAATGCGGTGTACATGACCAGCATCTTCCTTGGCGGAGCGCTGGGTTCGGCAGTGGCCAGTGCGCTGTTCAGCCAGTTTGGTTGGGCAGGGGTGGCATTGGTGGGCGCCGCCTTGCCGGGGGTGGCGCTGCTGGTCTTCGTTTTCCAGGCACGCCAGGCTCGATAGGCGCTGCCACGCCAGTGGCAGTGGCCTGCCTGTGCCAGGGGCTAGCGGCTCAAGGGTAAGGCCACGCCAATCAGGGCGAACAAGCTCCCGCAGCAGCGATTGAAGCCTTTGCCTGCTTTGCTCAGCCAGGGCCGAACGCGGTACGCCAGCCGCGCCAGCAGGTATTCGACCAGAAATTCGACGCTGGCGAAGGTGGCCGCCATGACCACGAACTGCAACAGCAGCCCGCGCTGTGGGTCGATGAACTGTGGCAGGAACGCGCCGTAGAACAGCAGCACCTTGGGGTTGGCCATGGCCGACAGCAGCCCTTGGCGAAACAACCCTGCGTTGTTCAGCCCAGCGTTGCCCGCATTGAGTTCCAACTGCAGGCCTGGGCTGCGCCACAGCTGAACACCTAGCCAGACCAGGTAGGCACCCCCTAGCCATTTCAGTACGCCAAGCACCGACGCCGAGGCCTGCAGCAATGCACCAAGCCCGAACATCGCCAGGGCGATGAGCGCGCTGAAGCCGAACACGCCGCCGACAATGGTGAACAGGGTTCGCCGGGCCCCATACAGGGCGCCGTGGGTCAAGGCCAGCAGGCTGTTAGGGCCTGGGGTGAGCGACAAACCGATGCTCGCCAGCAGGTAGATGAGCCATGTGTCGAGGTTCATGCCGGGTAACGCCATGTGATGAACAGGGCGCCAGTCTAGGGCGCAATGGTGGCGCTGGCAGGGTAATATCCGGACATTCGATGGTACTTTCTGGACGTGAATACCGTGTATCCCGATATTCGCTTGCTGATCTTGCCGCTACCGGATTTTGCCTTGCTGCCGTTTGGCGCCTTCCTCGACAAGTTGCGCTTCAGCGCCGATGACGAGGACTACAGCCAGCAGCGTTATTGCAGCTGGACGGTGGCGGGGCTGGGTGGTGAACCGGTGCCTTCCAGCAGCGGTGCAGTGCTGCAGGTCGAGGCCGTGGCCGGCGACCTCGAGCTGGCCAGTTTCGACTACCTGGTGCTGTTCGGCGGGCGCAATGCCATGGCCACCGCCGCACTTGCACCGCGCTACCAGGCTTTGCTCAAGCGCGCCAGCAAGGCGGGCGTCAAATTGGTCGGGGTCGACAATGGTGTTTTCCTGCTGGCGGCGTGCGGCTTGTTGCGTGGGCACAAGGTGGTGGTGCACTGGCGCCACGAAGCCGAATTCCGGGCGGCGTTCCCGCATGTGCAGCTACTGCCTGAGCAACTGTACTGCATCGATGGCAACCGTATTACCTGCGCCGGTGGCACGGCGGCCATCGACCTGGCTGTCGCGCTGCTGTCACGTGCCTGCGGTCGCACGCGGGCACTCAAGGGCTTGGCCGACATGCTGGTGGATGAAACCCGCGACAGCCGCCATGCCTTGCGCTCGCTGGAGCCGGGCAGCGGGCCGGGGCGCCAGTTGCAGAAGGCGCAGGCACTGATGCGCCATCACCTGGGGGCGCCG
>NZ_BCBD01000057.1:0-30304 GCF_001320345.1 Pseudomonas sp. NBRC 111127
GAAGAAGCCGGGCGCCTGGCCGACCGGCTCAGCGTCAACATCGAACTGCCGACCGACGACAGCCTCAAGCGCCTGGCACCCGAAAAGCAGGCACACACCATTCGCCAGGCCATGGGCGTCATTCACCAGGGGCAGCAAGCCGTAGCCAATGAACCCAGGGCACCGCGCTTTACCCCGGCGGGGCAAAGTACCCAGGTCATCGTCGGGGCCGACAGCACCGATGACAGCACCTTGTTGCGCAATGCCGAATCGCTTTACCAGGGTTACGGCCTCAAGCGGGTGTACTACTCCGCGTTCAGCCCGATCCCCGACAGCCCAGGCAGCGTGCCGTTGGCCGCCCCCCCACTGTTGCGCGAGCACCGCTTGTACCAGGCTGACTTCCTGCTCCGGGGCTATGGCTACAAGGCGGGTGAGCTGTTGGGCCAGCACGGTAACCTGGCACTGGACATCGACCCCAAGCTGGCCTGGGCGCTGGCCAACCGCGAGGTATTCCCCTTGGACGTGAACCGCGCCGAGCCGGCGCTGCTGGCACGCATCCCCGGCATTGGCCTGCGCAGCGTGCAGCGCCTGGTGGCCTTGCGCCGGGAACGGCGTATCCGCTATGACGACCTGATTCAGCTGCGCTGCGTACTGGACAAGGCGCGCCCGTTCATCGTCACCAGCGATTACCGCCCGGCACAGGCCGAACTGCGCAGCGGGTTGCTGCGTGCACGCCTGCGCGAACCGCAAGCGCCGGTGCAAATGGGGTTGTGGGGGTGATTGCGCTCGACTGCGACGACCTGTTCGCCACATGGCGTGAACAGGCGCGGGTGTTACTGGGGCATGGCATCGACCCTTCGGAAATCACCTGGAACCAGGGCCCCATGGCGGATCTACTGGCTGTACCCACAGCGCTGCCTGCCGGCCCTGGCCCCTTCCGGGCCAAAGTCCCGGCCCAGTTGTTGGGGCAGTTGGAACTGGCCTCTCGCTACCGTGGCGAACAACGCTGGAACCTGCTGTACGAAGTGCTGTGGCGTGTCGCCCACGGCGACCGCACCGCAATGCTGGCGGGGGACCGCCTGGGCAGTGAGTTGCAACGGCGCATCAAGCAGGTAACGCGCGAAGCCCATCATTTGCATGCCTTTGTCCGCTTCGTGCCGCTGCCCGAAGTGGTGGCTGGGCAATTGCAACTGGACCTGGTGGCTTACCACGAGCCGGCACATGACGTTCTGCAGAGCGCCAGTGCGCACTTCGCCGACCGCCTGGGTAAGTTGCGCTGGCTGATCGCTACGCCTCAGGATGGCATTCGCTTCGACGGTGCCGGGTTCGACTATCAACGGCGCTGCCCGGCGCAATGGCGGCAGTGGGCGCGCAGTGCCGAAGACCCAGGGGCCGAGCTATGGCGTACCTATTATCGCCATACGTTCAACCCTGCCCGCCTCAACCCTGATGCCCTGCGCCTGCACATGCCGGGGCGGTTCTGGCGGCACTTGCCGGAAGGCATGCTGATACCCCAGCTCGAGGGCCTGGCACGCCAAGGCAAGCAGCGGGACGGCCAGGCGCTGGAAGTGGCTGCGCAGGCCGGCAAAAAGATCAGCAAGACTGGGCGGTGATGCACGCCAGCCATGCAGTGCGCGCAAGTCGCCTCACTCCAGCAACCAGCCTGCATCCCCTTCGTCCAGCACGCCGCCATGATCAGTCCTATCCCCCTTGCGCGCGACAGCAGCCCCCTCGATCAGGAAGTGCTCGGCCCCGCTTTCGATTAGCGCACCGCAGGTAGTCCGGTCCCCCACTCTGGCCACTGCGCTGCCGTTGAATGTATACCCAGCACTCCCGCTCTCGACCTGGTTAGCGCCATGCAATGGGCAGAGATGTCGATGACCGACAAGCACAACAGGTTTCATCGCGCTTCGCCTGTGTGCGGTGCGGTACGTGATTCGCGATCAATCGCCACTGGCCAGTAAACCTTCGGCGCCAGGCAGTGCATGTGGCTCAGACCATCATCATCATTCCAGTCTCGCGCGGGGTGTACGAACTTCGGGAGGGCCTTGGGGCCTTGCTGCATGAACAGTCTGGCGATGGCCCAGTAGGCCTCGCCGTGGTAGAGGTCGTGGCTGAAAAACACGCGGTCAATGACTTCGTTGGTTTCCGGGTTACGGACCGAAAGCATGACGTTTTCGATCAGACCGCCGTGGCCGGGGGCGTAGATTCGGTAAACCTCGGCGGTAACGTCATCCCAGTTGTAGGCAACGGGTTTGACGCCCCAGTGTCTGGGGCTGAATAAATACATGTAATGAAATCTGAATTGATAGAGGTAGATTTTTCGGCGTAACCGATTGAAGCGAATGGGCTCGTCTCTTGGAACAGTCAGATCCAACTTGATAAAGCAAAGGATCACCCACAGCGGTAGCACAGGAAATATCACAGTCAAGACATTGGTGACCCAATCATGGGTAAACCCTTCAAACAGCAACCCCCAATACAACCATAGCGCCACGCCTAAGCAGAGCAGCATCGATGGCACACCCAATAATGCTACAACGCCTCGCAAGCTGACTGACTGCCTTGGCAACTCCAGATAGATCGCATCGTAATAGTTGGGTGGGGGTTTGATCCTGTCCAGACACCCACTGACCTTGGGCTCTTCTCCAACATGAGGGAGATCATACCTCCAACCCAAGCCGCGCTCACTTAGAGGTGGCGATGTGAGCTTAGTCATTCACACCTCGTCTGGTCATAGCAGCATAGGCATCCACGATTGAACCATCTGGCCAATACATGACCGAAAGCGTTGCTGCAGTAATTGTGTGCCGCCCTATGACCGGCATAAGTTCGACCACACCCGATATTTCCAACCATCGTCCGGTCACGCCTTCGGTCACTACATGCTTGACTTCTCTGACCACCTCGAACCGTTTTTTGTAGTCAGGAAGTCTAGGTGGTGAATATCGAGAATAGCTGGCTATTTTTGAAAGAGACTTTACTAATGAGTTTTCAAACCCTTCAGAAATCAGTGTTTCGCCACCGCTGTATTCGGGAAATGATCCATCCCCGTCACGATGCACAACAAGGGCCCATGAGAAAGCAGAAACATCCTCTCGATATTTGGGTAGTACTATTTTGAAAATCAATTTTTGCTCTATCTCAACATGGACTAACCCACCCATCCTTCTCATGGACTCTCTGGTATCTATCGAAGATGAAAAATGAAGGTTGGCTTTGACGCCAAGCGTAACCGCATTCAACTCAGAAAATGCGATATCTGCATACTCGGGGGCATCCCAATGAATCTTCGGATGTTCGTTGGCCCTACCAAAAAAGCAACGTTTAATCCAGACCTCCAATTCGCTCGACTCTTTTTTTAGAGCGCTTCTGCCCGCAGCATATCCAATAAGCGTAAAGATAATGGCCAACCCCAGCGGCCCGAATGTTGCTGATGTCAAAACTGCGCCTACAAAGGTTAGGGTGCCAGCGGTAAATGCTGCCAGAGACATAACATTCATATTTCGCGCTGTTTTATCTCCTTTGGCGGCAGTTTGTTCAGTAGCGACAACCGCTTGTGCGATATCAAAGACTCCAGCAACCGCGCTGAATATAGCGCCGAGTCGAATTAAAGCCGCCCCAGGAGCCGTTACGTTAAGAGCCCAAGGCGTGCTTAAACCCGCAGCGCCCCTCAACACCAGCCCCACCAATTCGATTTGCCCCCCAAGCACACCCAGTTGCGAACCCTGCAGCGCCAATTTGGCCTCGTAAGCCTTGGGCCCAATCTCTGCCTCGGCCTTTTCTTGATTCCTGGTCAGGCTGTCATACTGCAAATACAACCCACCGATCCCGAGTAGTACCTCCCAACTGCCTGCAACCCCGCGCAGGCCTGAGAAACCGCCACGCACCAGCTGGCTGGCCTGGTGCGCAGTTATCTTCATCCCGTCAAGCAACTTGCGGGCATTGCTGTCGAGGGTACCTGCCGCGACCGAGATATCCACCATGGCCGCGTGCGCCGCACTGCTCGCCTGAGTCAGCTTGATGCTGGCCGCTTCGACTAACCGGCCATGCACTTGCGCAGCCGTGCCTTCGACCCAGACCGTGACACTGATCACGGTGTTGGTCAGACGAGGGTCGAGCAGCGCAAGGCTCATCAACCCGTGCTGCAGGATCGGCCGGACCTTGCGCATCGCCTTGAGCGAACCAACTTCAAAGTCATCGACACTGCGATACATACGGTCTCTCGCCTCAGCGAGGGAGGCATTTGCGCGGTGCTGCAACTGGCGTAAGTGCGCACTCTGCAAGGCGTAGTACTCGCCCAGCTTCATCTTCACTTCAAGCTCGATCAGTTGCACCCCGTTGTAAAGAAACTGGATTGCGCTGTTCAGGTGCCGAACAGCGTTGTGAATGCCTGGCCCGAGGCTAGGCGCCAGGCGTTGACTGGCGGCATTCACCGCGCTCTGCGTTTCGGCGATGGCCTGCTTCAAGCTATTTCGCATGCGTAAACCGGCATCGTCGCTGGCGATGACCTTGCTCAACATGCCGAAGAGCTTGTCGCTGTCGTTCCAGTTGATTGCCTGGTCACCTGAAAAACTGGGGAACAGCGCGGCCAGCAAAGCGTTGTCACGCATCAGCAGCGCGCGGTAGGGAGGGCTGTCGGGGTTTTGTAGCCATACCTGCCACAGCCGTTCGCTGGTACCGGCTGGGGGCTGGCGGGGTTCAAGGCTGGCCACCACGGCCTCTGTGACACCACCGCCCAAGCACAGCCCCATGGTCTTGGTATAGGCCACACCGGACTCGCGATCACGGCCGTCATAGTCGTGGCGCTCGGCCACCTTGAACATCGGGGTATCGAACAATGCAACATAGGCCTGCGCGTCCTGGTCGATGTAGCGCTGGAACTCGGCATCCTGCGCCTCGTACTCAGCTTGGAAAGCAGCCCGCTGCGGCTCGTGGTAGCGCTCTTCTAGACGGGCATCACTTTCCAGCTGCGCACGCTCGACCAAACGCTGTCGCTCGACTGCCGGGTCCACGAAAATTGGTGGCCCATCGCCGGTCACCGGCTGCAGCGACGGCACCCCTTGTGCCGCCCACTCCCGGTGCGTGGCGCGGATCACCTGTACTATCTGCGACGTCTGCAACTGGTACGCGCGTAGTGGGTCCTCACGCCAGACCTGGCGCTTCACTACCCAGCTCAGCCGCTGGTGGTTGTATTCCTGGATGAGACCGACGGTGTCGTCCAGCACCAGCGCCAACACACCGTTTGCCAACTGGTGGCGGTCCGATGCATTGACCACGTAACCACGCAGGGCAAACCTGCGCAGCCAGCGGCTGTGGAAACCATGCACGCTGTCGAACGGTGCGCACGCCTGCTGGCTGTACTCGAACACCTGGTTGTCAACTTGCAACTGGTCGGCCGTCATCGCCAGGCCCAGCAATTGCGGATGGGTACGCGCCTGGGTCAGATCAATCCCTACGAAGCGGTGCCTTGGTGCCACGCCTTGCTTGTAGGCGTTCAGCACGCTCACCGGCCAGGCATCACTGGAAAAGGCCAGCCAGGCACTGTTGTATTTGTCGGTGTCGATCGTGACGAAGGCCGCCGGAATATCGTGGTTTTGCTGCGCACATTTTTCCGGCAGTGGCCCAGGTGGGCCAGCTGGGGGCGCATAGGGGTCAAAGCGTCGCAGATGGCCCTGTGCGCTGACGGCGTAGGCTTGCCAGACCTGCTGGTCAAGCAAGACATACAGGTAGCCCATGCGTAACGTGCGCAGGCCAGGCTTGGCGCAGATGTGCAAATGCCCCGCCACGGTAGTGACGCACTCCGGTCGGGTATCCGGGACCAGCGCACGGCGCAGGGGCAGAATGGGCAGCCCCTGGCGCTGACAAACCATGCAGTGGTCATGCGGCAGCCCGGCTTCAGCGACAGCCAGGGCGATTCGTTGACTGATGGTCATGCAAGGCGCTCCGCTTCCGGCAGGAGTTGGATCAGGTGCCGCCAATGCGCCTCGGAGTAGCAGGCAAGCAACGGCGCTAGCGCGCGCTGCTCTTGGCAGGCTACATCTATCAGGCCGCGCACGGCGGCAAGGGAGGTTAGCTGGGGATGAATGCACAGCTGGTGCAGGGCCAGCACCACGATATCTTCCGAGTCGGTCAAGCCCAAGGCGCGTGCTTCCTGGATATGGTTGCCGGCTCGTACAGCCGCAAACGACGGTATCTGACACTGAAAGCTATTGTTCACGCCTGCTCGCAGAGCGCTCAAGCTCCGCAATACGCGCTCGACCAATGCTCCATCCGCTTGCATGCGCCAGGCAGACGCGGGCAACAGACAGCGCTGCCCGCTCTGCCCCTTGAGGTTCAGCAACTGCCCACTGCTGTTGAGAAACAACCAGCGGCTGATGGGCCACCACGGCGCACGCTCCCCTTGCTTGAACGATGCCGCAAGCAGCTCCAGGCGTATCGGCTCGTAGACCGGATAGAAGCTCAGTGCCTGGGCTGTGTCGGGTAACCGGCACAAGCGACTGAGGTGAGCTGCAATGTCGGCCGCTGGCTGTTCACTGAACACCCAGCCGCATAGGTAGCGCCTTGGCTGAAACAACCCACGCACGGCTGCCCGGGCGGTCAATTCCAATATTGCGCGGCTGGGCAGCGCACCGGGCACAGCCAGGCATACCAGTACAGGATGCAGGTGCGGCACATGCGCCAGGTCGGGCCTGGGTACATGCATCAAAGCGCTCGCCCCCAATGCCTCGCGAAGCTGGGCGAGCAAGGCTGGATCGCCTTTGTCCTCGGGCGCGAGGGGGTCGACCAACACATAGCTGTACAGGTTGGGCGCGTGCTGCTGTTCGATCACGTGGGCCAGTTCATCAGCCGTCATCAGAGCTTTCCCTCACAGGTGCTGGCAGCGTTCGGCGTCAATGTCAGCGACGTAGCGCTGCCTGCCCCCTGCGCAGTCGCCTGGGTTTGCCCCATCAGGTTCAGTGTCTGGCCATTGAGGGTGATACCGCGCCGGTCCAGCACGATGCAGCCACCTGGGGTTTTCAACTCTATGCGCTCACTGGCATGCAGCTGATACACCGTAGTGCGCTGCTGCATGCCGTTGCCGACTTCGACCCGTTGAGCACCTTTGACCACCAAGGCGCTGTCCTTGCCGACGAGAACCTGCTGACAGCCCAGGGTCGCCTCACTGCGGTTGTTACCGACCTGATTCGTCAGGTCATGCTTGATCTCGACCTGGCAGTTCTGCCCGATGAACTGGTTGTGGTTGCCCCCGGTTTCCTGGCGATAGTGGTTACCGATGCTAAGTTGCTGATCATTGCCCACCTGCTCCAGCCGATTGCGCCCGACACGCGTGGTTTCGTCGTTGCCGACCACCGTGTTGTAGTCGCGCTGGGCATGAATGAACACCTCCTCCCTGCCCAGTTCATCCTCGAAGCGCAGCTCATTGAAGCCATTGCCCTTGTGGGTCTGGCTCTTGATGGTCATGCGGGTTTTGTGCTCCGGCAGGTCATACGGCGGAAGCTGATCACCGCAGTAGGTACGCCCGATGATCAGCGGCTGGTCGGGGTCGGCATTGACGTACTGGATGATCACGTCCTGGCCAATGCGCGGGATGGCCATCGAGCCCCAACTGCCGCCTGCCCAGCTTTGCGAAACCCGGACCCAGCAAGAGCTGAACTCATTGCCCTTGCTCTCCCGATCCCAGGGAAAACTGACCTTGACCCGGCCCCACTCGTCACAGTAGATCTCTTCGCCGGGCGGGCCGACCACGGTGGCCATGTGCGGGCCATCGATACGGGGTTTGGCCAGGGGTGCCGGGCGCCATTCGCGAGTGCCCGGCACCAGCATGGCACGCTGCACGTAGCGGGTGCCCTGGTCGGCGCTGCCTGCCTCTTCCTGCAGGCTGGTGAACTGCACGCCTTCATGGTGCACGCGGATCGGCCGCCAATGCACGTTCAGGTCTGCGCGCGGGTGCCCGACAAGCGTGAAACTCAGCCCTGGTTGCAGGCGCACATCATCGCCCTGCACCTCGGCAACATGCGCGTCGTGGCGCAGCGCCGCGAGGCGCGTGGCCGTGAACGGTACGCCGACCGCGTCCCGCTTGTAGCGCCCAGGGTAGTCGAAACGCTCGTAGGCCAGCGTTTGATGGGGGATGCTGCTGTCAGCGGCCCGATGCTCCTGGCGGTAGCGCGGGTGGGTGAAGGTGTAGTCCCGCTGCACCTGCCGGGTGCTGCGGACCTGCTCGCTGTAACGCAGGCGCCGCAGGCACGGCACGGCCTGATCACCACCGCTGTTGGCGTGATACAGCACGTGGTCGGGGCCGATATCACCCTCATCTACCGCTTGTGGGTCATCGGCCCGGACCGCGCCCCGGCTGATAGTGCCAAACGCCAGCAGCCGATCGGTAATGACCAGGCGGTGCTGTTGTGGCGTGTGCTCGAAGCGGTAGACAAAGCCTTCTTCGGCTGCCAGCCGGGCGATGAAATCGAGGTCGGTTTCACCGGCCTGGACGCAGAATTCCCTGACCTGATGCTCGCCGAGGCTCTTGATTTCGAAGCGGTTGATGCCCTGGCGCTGCAACATCAGTTCAATAATCTGAGGCACAGTCTTGTGCTGGAAGATGCGCCAGTTCGAACGCAGCCTGGCGCGGGCCAGTTGCGGCTCTAGCAACGCGTGGTAGTAGGTACGAAACCTGCCGGTCTCGCCTTGGCTGAAACTGCTGACCAGGCCGTGCACATGGCGCAGCGGCTGCTCGCCACGCCAGACCGTGAACAGCCCGGGCTTGTCGAGCAGCAGGCCGAAGTCGACATCTGCGTCGAAACTGATCAGTTCCAGGTGCAGTTGGAACGGCGCGCTGATGGCCTCGTCGAGTTCGAACGACACCACTTCGAACTCAACCCGGCCGGCCAGGGCCTCGAAGCTGAACCGCAGATCGGACTGGCTAGGCATGCGGACTCCCGGCTACCACCTTGAGACAAGGCTGTCGAGCGACTGCAGCACTCCGGCGCTGCTCAGCGCTCAGGCGAAATCGGTAGCAACAGAAGGCCCCGCGGCCTTGAGGTGGGCGATGCATGAAGAGGTCCTTGTCTTCCGGCAAACTGAAGACATGAACGCTAGCGGGGAACCGATTCTGCGAGAAGTCCAGCACTTCCCGGCGTAACGTAGGAAATGTCGACTGAGTTTTGGATGACAGGCGCGTGCCGAGAGACCGAGCGCTGCGCGAGGGCCGCTCGATCTCTGCGAGGCTCGTAAATGTTCTGGGCCGAAGGCGTTCAAAGCTTGAACTGCCCGACCAAGGCCGTCATCTCCCCCACCAGGCCCGACAGCGCCTTGCTCGCAGCGCTGGTCTGCTGCGCCCCGGCCGCCGAATGGTTGGACAGTTCACGGATGTTCAGCAGGTTGCGGTCCACTTCGCGCGCAACTTGCGCCTGCTCTTCGGCGGCGCTGGCGATGACCAGGTTGCGTTCGTTGATTTCGCCAATCGCACTGTAGATACCCTCCAGCACCTGCCCCGAGGCCAGGGTCACGTCCAGGGTCGACTGCGCACGGTGGGTGCTGGCCTGCATCGACGCCACTGCCGCTTCGGTGCCGGCCTGTACGCGGCCGATCATTTGCTCGATTTCCTGGGTCGACTGTTGCGTGCGGTAGGCCAGCGTACGCACTTCATCGGCCACCACGGCAAAGCCGCGGCCCGCCTCCCCGGCACGCGCCGCTTCGATGGCGGCGTTCAGCGCCAGCAGGTTGGTTTGCTCGGAGACCGAGCGGATCACTTCCAGCACCTTGCCGATATCGCGCACCTGCCCCACTAACTGCTCCAGGTGGGTACTGCTGGTCTGGATCTCGCGGGTCATGGCCTCGGTGCCGTCGATATTGTCGCTGACCTGGCGGCGGCTTTGCGTGGCTAGCTGGTTGGACTCGCTGGTAGTCTGCGAGGTGCTGATCGCATTGCGTGCAACCTCCTCCACGGCGGTGGTCATTTCGGTCACGGCAGTGGCTGCCTGTTCCAGCTCCAGCCCCTGTTGGCGCAGGTTGTTGGCGCTTTGCTCGGTTACCGCGTCCAGCGCAGTGGCGGCTTCGTCCAGTTGCCGGGCACAGCGGCCGATCTGGCCCAGGGTGTCGCGCTGGCTTTGCTGCATGCGCTGCAACTCGTGGAACAGCTGGCCGATCTCGTTACTGCCTTGTGCCTGCACCGGCACGCTCAGGTCGCCCCCGGCAATACGCTGGAAGTGCTGGCCGGCCTCACGCAAGGGGTGCAGCACTCGCTGGGCGATGAAGCCCCAGCACAGGGCTGCCAGGGCCAAGGTCACCGCCAGCAGGCCGAGGCTGAGCAACTGCGCACGGGCCAGGCGGCGATCGGACTCGAGCATGATCTGCTGGCCACGCTGGCCCAATTCGCCAACCAGTTGCTGGCGTAGCGCCTGCAACCGGCCCATGGCGTTACCGGCGTCAACGTTGACCTTGAAATATTGCTCCAGCGAGCGCTGGCGGGTGGCCTCACGCTGCCCGGCCACCGCGGCGGCGTATTCGGCGAAGGTCGCCTGCAACTCGGTCGCCAAAGTGCGCAGGGCCGGCTCCCGACTGTTTTCGACGAATTCGTCGACCAGCTTCTGGCTTTTTTCGTTCAACTCGAGCGACAGTGCCATGCGCTTGGCAGCACTGTCGTCGTGGCCGCCGAGTTGCTCGATGAAGCCCGACGACACGTTGGCGCTGGAACGAATGGCCATCAGCAAGGCATTGTTCAAGCGGTCCGACTGGTGCGCAGTCTGGTCCAGTTCGGTGATCTGCTGGTCACTGCCAACCGCCGCTCGCCAGGCACTGAGGGTGGAAAACAGCAGGGTCAAGCTGAACAGCGACAATACCCAGAACATTCCGGTGCGGATCTTCAAGTTGGCAAGCATGCGGGCAGTACTCCTGGTTGGCACCACTTCTGATCGATGATTCGACGGTGGGTGTGCTGCTATCGGAGCGGCGCGGCGCCGGCTTGAGGGGCTCAGGCATGCTTGTGGGCGGTAACCGAACAGATGTTGCCTGCATGCGGGGCCTCGCCAAGCAACCCGCGCGGTGCCTGACCGAACGCCTGCTGCTGCGCGTTCTGGCATCGCATGGGGAGCTGCCAGCCGGACGCGTGTTTACCCAACTGATGCAGCAGGATGAGCCGCTCCCTTACCTGGGCGACATGATGTTCCATGCCCTGCTGCAGCCGTTGCTCCATACACCCCACCCGCTGCTGCGCGAAGGCCCGGGCGACGCCTGGGCCCATCGGCCATTACGGCTGACCGCACTCGCCGAACAGGTGCTGGCCGGCCAGCGCCACTGGCTCGACCAGCGCCCTGCTCAGCGTTGGGTAGGCGGGGTATGCATCGACCCGGCTGACACGCCTTGGGTGGTTAGCGAGCAAGGCGAGGTCTGGCGACGACAATAGCGAAGCGGCTTGGCTGCAAGGGTTGGCGGGAACCCTTATTCCGCCAGCACCTCCTCCAGCGCCTGCTCCAGCGTGCCGACGGTGCGCTCGATATGCTGCAGTTTTTCCAGCCCGAACAGGCCAATGCGGAAGGTCTGGAAATCTGCAGGCTCATCGCACTGCAGCGGCACCCCAGCGGCGATCTGCAGCCCGTGGTCGGCAAATTTGCTGCCGTTCTTGATGGCGGCGTCATCGGTGTAGCTCACCACTACACCCGGGGCCTGGAAACCGCTGGCGGCCACGCTCTTGATGCCTTTGCCGGTCAACAGGGCGCGCACCCGCTTGCCGAGGGCCTGTTGCTCGGCGCGCAGTGTGTCGAAGCCGTAGGCGCGCATCTCGTTCATCACGCCGTTGAACCGCGCCAGCGCATCGCTGGGCATGGTCGCGTGGTAGGCATGCCCGCCCTGCTCATAGGCCTGCATGATCTGCAGCCACTTTTTCAGATCGCAGGCAAAACTGCTGCTCTGTGTCTGCTCGATGCGTTGCAGGGCCAGGGCACTGAACATCACCAGGGCGCAGCATGGGGAAGCACTCCACCCCTTCTGCGGCGCGCTGAGCAGCAGGTCGACGGCGCACGTGTGCATATCGACCCACACCGCGCCGGAGGCGATGCAGTCCAGCACGAACAAGCCGCCCACTGCATGCACGGCCTCACCCACCGCGCGCAGGTAATCGTCGGGCAGCATGATCCCGGATGACGTTTCGACATGCGGGGCAAAGACCACCTGCGGTTTGTGTGCTGCAATCGCCGCCAGCACTTCATCCAGCGGCGGTGGCGCATAGGCTGCCTGGCGCCCGGTTTCCACCGGCCTGGCTTTCAGCACCGTGGTAGCCGCCGGAATGTTGCCCATCTCGAGAATCTGACTCCAGCGATAACTGAACCAGCCGTTGCGGATCACCAGGCACTGCTGGCCAGTGGCGAACTGCCGCGCCACCGCTTCCATGCCAAACGTGCCACTGCCCGGCACCACAGCCATACCCTGGGCGTTGTAGACCTGTTTCAAGGTGGCGGAGATGTTCTTCATCACGCCCTGAAATGCCTGTGACATATGATTGAGGGAGCGGTCGGTGTACACCACCGAGTACTCGATCAAACCCTCGGGGTCGACACTGGGATAAAGCTTTGACATGGGCTGGCTCCTTTGGCAGGGACGTCATTGCCCTCGACCCTGCCTCAAGCGCCGGCAAATGACAAGGCGCGGCCGCGGCGGCAGATCACAAATCCGCTTGGACAATACATATGGAAATACGTATATTCGGATTTCCATATGTAAAGACCCTGCCATGATTTCCCCACCTGAAGTGTTCAAATGCCTGGCCGACGAAACCCGTGCCCGCGCCACCCTGCTGATCGCCAACCTGGGTGAACTTTGCGTCTGCGAGTTGATGTGCGCGCTGAACGACAGCCAGCCGAAGATAAGCCGCCACCTGGCCCAGCTACGCAGCAGTGGCCTGTTGCTGGACCGACGCCAGGGGCAATGGGTGTATTACCGCCTCAACCCGGACCTGCCCACTTGGGTCAACGCGGTTCTGCAGGCGACGCTACAGGCCAACGAGCAATGGTTGGCACACAACACCCAACGCCTGCAGAACATGGATGGCCGCCCTGTCCGGGGCTCTGCCTGCTGCTGATCAACAACGAGAAAGAACCCTATGCTGGTCGCCATTGCAGTCTTCGTTTTCACCCTTACCCTGGTCATCTGGCAGCCCAAAGGGCTTGGCGTTGGCTGGAGCGCCGCGCTCGGCGCGGTCATCGCCCTTGCCACAGGTGCCGTTTCGCTGCACGACATCCCGGCGGTCTGGGGCATCGTCTGGAACGCCACGTTCACGTTCATCGCCGTCATCATCATTAGCCTGCTGCTCGACGAAGCCGGGTTTTTCGAATGGGCAGCCCTGCATGTGGCGCGCTGGGCCAATGGCAGCGGCTACCGCCTGTTCGCCTTCTGCATACTCCTCGGTGCTGCCGTGTCGGCATTGTTCGCCAACGACGGTGCGGCGCTTATCCTCACCCCCATCGTCATGTCGATGCTGCTGGCACTGCGTTTCTCGGCGGCTGCGACGCTGGCTTTCGTCATGGCCGCCGGCTTTATCGCCGATACCGCCAGCCTGCCGCTGGTTGTCTCCAACCTGGTGAACATCGTTTCGGCCGATTACTTCGGGTTGGGCTTCGCCGAGTACGCTTCGGTGATGGTGCCGGTGAACCTGGTCAGCGTCGCCGCGACGCTGGTGGTACTGTCGCTGTACTTTCGCCGTGACATACCGCAGCACTACACCGTTGCAGCCCTGAAAACGCCCGGCGAAGCGATCCACGACCGTGCCACCTTCACGGTCGGGGGTTGGGTGTTGCTGGCGTTGCTGGTGGGCCTGTTCGCCCTTGAACCACTGGGTATCCCGATCAGTGCAGTGGCAGCCGTGTGTGCCGCCCTACTGTTCGCGGTCGCCGCGCGCGGGCAGCGCATTGCGACCCGCCGCGTGCTGCGCGAGGCCCCCTGGCAGGTGGTGATTTTCTCGCTCGGCATGTACTTGGTGGTCTACGGGCTGAAAAATGCCGGCCTGACCGACATGCTCACCCAACTGCTCGACCGCCTGGCGCAACAAGGGCTGTGGAGTGCCACCCTGGGCACCGGCGTGATCGCAGCGTTGCTGTCTTCGGTCATGAACAACATGCCCAGCGTGCTGGTCGGCGCGTTGTCGATCCAGGCCAGCGAAGCGCAAGGCCTAGTGCGCGAGGCGATGATCTACGCCAATGTGATTGGCTGCGACCTGGGCCCGAAAATCACCCCTATCGGCAGCCTGGCAACACTGCTCTGGCTGCATGTGCTGGCGCGCAAAGGCGTGCGTATAACCTGGGGTTACTACTTCAAGGTCGGCATTTTGCTGACCCTGCCCGTGCTGTTGATCACCCTTTCGGCTTTGGCACTGCGCCTTAGCCTCTGATAGTCCGCCAGCAAGCGGAGGAGCCCCCATGCGAGTTCTGTTCATGTGCACGGCCAACAGCTGCCGCAGCATCCTTTCCGAGGCCGTGTTCAATCACCTGGCGCCTGACGGCTTTGAAGCCGTCAGTGCCGGCAGTTTTCCCAAGGGCCAGGTGTTGCCTCGCAGCCTGACCACCCTGCAGCAGGCCGGCATTTCGACCCAGGGTCTGAGCAGCAAGGGTAACGAGGCATTCGAGGGGTGCCCGCCCGACATCGTGGTCACCGTGTGCGACAAGGCCGCCGGCGAAGCCTGCCCGGTGTACTTCGGCACGGCACTGAAGGCGCACTGGGGCCTGGAGGACCCGTCCGATGTCGAGGGCGATGCAGCGACCGTCGACGCGGCTTTCCACGCCACGTTGGCGCGGATAACAGCCCGTTGCGAAGCATTCTTCGCCCTGCCCTTCGACACGCTGCAACGCGATCAGCTCCAGCAAGCGCTCGATCACATTGGTGCGCTTTAAGCATGACGGGCAGGAGGTCGCCGCGGCGGCGTAGGCCGCGTCCGATACGTGCGTCTCACTGACCCGGGTCACTTCCTCTGCCCCGGCCAGGGCCGAGCGTTCCTGCGCCGAGAACAGGTAGTGCGCTTCATGCCAGACCGGCACCAACAGCAGTTTATCCACCGACATGCCCGTCTTGAGCAGATCACGCGAATGCAGGTCAATGCAGTGCGCACAGCCGTTGAGTTGAGACACCCGCAGAAAAACCAGATGAATCAAGGGCGCCGGTAGATCGGTCTGCGTTGTCACGAACTGATGCAACCCAGTGAGGGCCTTGGCGGCCCCAGGCGAGGCGGTAAACCAGTTCAGGCGACTCATGCGTGTTGCGCCTGCGGTAGCGGCTTGGAAGACGCGGCGAAGAACCCTTGCACTTCAGCCTGTGCAGCAGCCCTGGCCGCTTGTAGAAACTCCGCCCCTCTGGCGGTGCCCTCGAGGGTGAAGTAATTGACCTGCTTTAGGCCAATCGTGGCAAGTACGGCGGACAGGTATGGCCGGAGAAAGTCGGGTTGGCGGGCATTCGGCCCGCTGATACAGCCCCCGGAGGCTACGGCCACATAAACCGGCCGATCCACCACCGTGCCCACCTTGCCTGCCGCGGTGCTCAGGAACGTGATGCCGACCCGTACCACGTGATCGATCCAGGCCTTGAGCGGTGCTGGCACACTGTAGTTATGCATTGGCGTGGCAATCAGCAGCAGGTCGCAGGCCTGCAACTGGCCAATCAATTCGTCGGAACGGTTCAATGTGCCGTCTTGCGCTACGGCTTCAGGCCCTCCTGGGTTGGCCAGGGCCTGGGCATACCCGGCGTCGACGGGCGCCAGGTCATTGAGATCGAAATCGGTGACCTGGATACCGCGTCTGCCAGCCTGCACGGCCAAGCCGAGCAGAATGTGCTGGGACAGTTTGAAGCTTTCTGATGCCTGACCGTTCGGGCTGGCGATCAGGCGAAGAATGCGCAAAGGCGCCCTGGGCTGCTCTGACGACGTCATGAAGTTACCTCGATGAGAGACGTGCTGCCGCTCAAGGCGCAGCGAACTGTTTTTGGAAGCGCGTGGCACTGTTGTGCAGGCCTTCACGGGAATAGAAGTGTTGGGCGCGGGTATTGGCCAACCCGGTATCGAGCACAAGGCGCGCACACCCCGTGGCCTGGGCCAATCGCTGCAAGGCAGCCAGTAATCGTGCGCCCCACTGCTGGCCACGCTGCGTTTCGGCGGTGACCAGGTCGTCTACATAAAGGAACCGCCCGTAGACCAGGTTTTCCTGAAGGCGGTAACCTGCCAGCCCCACGAGTTGGTCTGAGTCGAAGCCCCCGAGCAGCCGATAGCCTTCAGCGCGCATACGCTGGACGCGGCCGATGAAGTCGGCCTCGCCAGCCAGGTGCGGGCGCAGTTGCTGCATGACCGGGAACGCGAGATGCAGGTCACTCTCGCCGTCCAGATGGCGCAGGTCCGAATCAGCCAGGTCAGGCTCGCGCAGTACTGAGGGGGTCGGGGTGAACGTCATGGTGGCAAAGCTCGTTCGATGGGTGACGGGGCTATGATGAACCACGTTCAACCCATTTGAATGAGCCAAGAAAGGGTATATGAACTAGGCCATGATGACGTTTTCTTCCCGATCCTTCGCACCGCTCGATGAGCGCTCCGCCGCGCCGCTCTACCGGCAACTCTACAACCGTGTGCTCGCCGCGATAGCAGCAGGCACCTTGGCGCCGGGTGACCGCTTGCCGTCTGCGCGGGCCATGGCCAAGGAGCTGGGGGTGGCACGTGGCACCGTCGAGCTTGCCTATTCGTTGCTCACCAGTGAGGGCTACCTGCTGGCCCTGAAGCAGAAAGGCACCGTGGTCAACCCTGCGCTGCGCCCGCCCGCAGCCGCGGCGACAGTACAGCCCCCGGCCAGTGACGGTCCCGAGGACCCGGACGCCCTGCAGCGTCCGCCACAGCTTTTGCCATTTCAACTGGGCTTGCCAGCGATGGATGCCTTCCCGCGCAAGATCTGGGCGCGCCTGGGTGCTCGCTACCTGCGCGGGATGCAGCCGGGTGACCTGGACTACCCGCCGCCCCTCGGGCTGCCAGCACTGCGCAGCGCGATTGCCTCGTACCTGCAGATGTCGCGCGGCATCGCTTGCACGGCCCAGCAGGTGTTCATCACCAGCGGTTGGCGCAGCAGCCTGTCGCTGGTGGCGCAGACGTTGTTGCGCAACGGCGAGCGTGCCTGGGTTGAAGACCCGGGTTATCCGGTCACGCGCCAGGTACTGCGCCAATTCGGGCTTGAACTGGAGGGGGTGGCAGTGGATGCCGAGGGCATGAATGTCGAGCAGGCTATCGCCAACGCCAGGGCGGCGCAGGTCGCCATGGTCACACCGGGCCATCAGAGCCCCCTGTCCATGGCCTTGTCGCTGCCGCGACGGCAACTGCTGCTGGACTGGGCCGCCAGCACCGGGGCCTGGATCGTGGAGGACGACTACGACAGCGAGTACCGCTATGTCAGCCGCCCGCTCCCGCCGCTTGCCAGCCTGGATCGCAATGGGCGGGTGCTGTATGCGGGCACCTTCAGCAAAGTGCTGTTCCCCGGTATCCGCCTGGCCTACCTGGTGGTGCCCCTGGCTCAGGTTGCAGCGTTCGAGCGGGTCGCCCACGCACTGTTTTCCGGCGGTTCACCCTCGATGACCCAGGCCTTGGTGGCGCAGTTCATTGCCGAGGGCCATTTCACCCGTCATATCCAACGTATGCGCCGGCTCTACAACGAACGCCGGGCCTTGACCCTCGGCGCACTGGAGCGGAGTTTGCCCAAAGGTTGGCATGTCGAGCGGTCCCCAGGCGGCATGCACTTGCTGCTGCGCCTGCCGCAGGGGGTAAGCGACACCCTCCTGGCGGAGCAATTGCTGACCAAGGGAATCGCGGTACAGGCCCTGTCGCGCTGGCATCTGGCGCTTCCCCGCCGTTCAGGGCTGCTGCTGAGCTTCACCAATTGCGCCAGCGCTGCCCAGGCTGAGCAGCTCGGCGCATTGATCAGCGAGAAGCTCAGCCACTCGCCGCGGCCCCTCGCACCGGCTGCAAATCTTCTGGCAAACAACCGTGAGCCCTGATGCGTTCTGTAGGCAGGGCTAGCTCGCCAACGAAGACGCTCAGGCGGAAGATCACTTACAGCCCGAGCTCGCTCAACCCAGGGTGGTCATCCGGGCGGCGGCCCAATGGCCAGTGGAACTTGCGCTCGCTTTCCTTGATAGGCATATCGTTAACGCAGGCGAAGCGACGGTGCATCAGGCCATCCGCTTCGAATTCCCAGTTCTCGTTACCGTAGGAGCGGAACCAGTTACCGGAATCATCATGCCACTCGTAGGCGTAACGCACGGCGATGCGGTTATCGGTAAACGCCCAGAGCTCTTTGATCAGGCGATAATTCAGCTCTTTTTTCCACTTGCGGGCCAGGAAACCTTTCGCTTCTTCGCGGTTAGTGGCGAACTCAACGCGATTACGCCATTGGGTATCCAGCGTATAGGCCTGCGAGACTTTCTCCGCGTCACGGCTGTTCCAGCCATCTTCAGCGAGTCGAACTTTCTCGATGGCTGTTTCACGGGTAAAAGGTGGAAGTGGCGGGCGAGCTTGGGCATTGGACATGATCATGACTCCAGTCGAGTTGGGCAGCAAAGTGTGATTACAACTTCAGGCATTCAAACGTCAGGGCGCAAACTCTTTCAGCAAAAGTTGCGCAACTTCCATGGCATCATCAGCAGCGTGATAATCCCCCATGACACGCGCCGTGGTGATCGCGCCCTCGATCAGGACAAACAACTGCCGGGCCAAGACCGGCGGTTGCCGAACATTCAATTGCTCAGCCAGTTCAAGCGTGTAGTCCAGGAGTTTCTGCTTGTGCAACTTGGCGATCTGGCGGATGGGGTCTTCAGGGTCCCCGACCTCGCCTGCCGTGTTGATGAATGCACAACCGCGAAAACCATCCGACTCGAACCAGCCTTTCAACACAGTGAACATGTTCAGTATGCGAGCGTATGGCGTGGCTGCTTTATCGCATTCAGTCCTGAACCACTGCATCCAGCGTACGTCGCGGGCACCCAAGGCCGCAGCGGCGATATCATCTTTGGTAGCGAAGTGGTTGTAGATGCCCTTTCTCGACACGCCTGAAGTTTTCACCAGTAAATCCATGCCCGTGGCGTGAATCCCGTTTTCGTAGATGAGTTTCTCGGCGGTGGCCAGGATCTGTTTTCTGTGATCTATCGTTGGTCTGCTCATGGGCTCAATGTAGAACGATCGTTCTCCATGATCAAGCCCCTTCCCGACATTTATTCAGGGGAGCGAGCAGCAACGCCCGCGCCAACACGTCCCAGATTCTGTCATCTGCACATTGGGCCACGTTGAAACGCAGGAAATCACCGGCAGTACCGGCTTGGCTGAATGCATTGCCAGGGGCCAGCACCACGCCTTCGCTCAAGCAGGCCTTGGCCAGCGTGGCGGCATCTTTACCGTGGGGCAACTGGCACCACACGTACATGCCTGCCTGGGGCGTTATCCAAGGCTCGATGCCCAGGGCGCGCAGCCTGGCCACCGTTGTGGTCATTGCCTGGGCCAGGCGCTGGCGAACACCCTCCATGTGTTTGCGGTAGCCACTGTCGGTAATGGCCTGGTAAATGATGTCTGCACCAAGGCGGCCACCGCCGAAGGTGGTGGCAATCTTCAGATCGACCAGGCTCTCGATCCATTCAGCACGCGCAGCAATGTAGCCGCAGCGAATGGAGGCGGAGATGGTCTTGGAAAAGCTGCCGATCTGGATGACCCGCGAAAGCCCGTCGAAGGCCGCCAGGCGAGGCGCCGGTGTGGCCTCGAAATCCGCGAAAATCTCGTCCTCCACGATCACCAGGCTGGAGCTGTCGGCCAACTTCAGCAGCCGGTGTGCCGTGACCGGCGACAGGCTGGCGCCGGTCGGGTTGTGAATGCCGGCATTGGTGATGTACAACCGTGGCGCATGCTCACGCAAGGCAGCACCGAACGCCTCGATGTCCGGGCCTGCCGCCGTGTAGGGCACACTGACGATGTTCACCCTGTGCGCCTTGAGCAGGGCGTGGAAATTGAAATAGCACGGGTCGTCGACCAGCACCGTGTCACCCGGCTGCAGCAGAAAGCGGCAAATCAGGTCAATGGCGTGGGTGCCGGACTCGGTGAGCATGATGTGGTCTGCCGGGGCTTCGATGCCGGTCCCCGCCAAACGCCGCGACAAGAACTGCCTGAGCGGCGGATGCCCAAGCGGTGAGGCGTAGTCGGTCAGCTTCACGGTGTCGGAACGCGCCAGGGTGCGCAACGCTTTGCGCATGCCCGCCTCGTACATCCAGGCGGCAGGCAGCCAGCCACACCCCGGTTTCATCGCGTCGCTGGCAGTTTCCAAGGACTGGCGCGAGATCCACAACGGGTCCACTTCCCGGTCGAGCCTGGGCGCCAGTTCGGTCAGCACCAATGGCGCGACCGGCCCGGCGACGTAAAAGCCAGAGCCCGGGCGGGAATTGAGCAGCCCCTCGGCCATCAACCGTTCATAGGCTTCCAGCACGGTAGACACCGACACCTGCAGGGCCCGCGCCATGGCCCGCACCGAGGGGATTCTGGCACCAGGGGTATAGGTTCGCGAGGCTATCCGCGATTTTATTTCGCCCATCACCGCATCAATCCGCGTTCCGTTCCGGCTCATCACACCCTCGACTGTACTGGTTTCATAGGCATAACAGTTCGGTTCAACTGTACTGGATTGTACATGGCCTTCCTCATGTTGTCGGTGCTGTACTGGGGCCTGAATGAACGAAGGGTATGGCCATGGATAAATCAACAAGCGGGTGGATCAACGGGTTTATCGGCGTCGCCATCTTTGCTGGCTCATTACCGGCAACGCGGGTGGCTGTGGCAGCTTTCGAGCCCACCTTCCTGACCTGCGCCAGGGCGTCCATCGCCGGCCTGCTGGGTGCGCTTGTACTGATCTTGCTGAGGCAGCCTCGCCCGCAACGCGCTGACTTGCTGCCGTTGGCCGTGACCGCACTGGGCGTGGTGATCGGGTTTCCGCTACTGACGGCATTGGCCCTGCAGCACATCAGTTCTGCCCACTCCATCGTGTTCGTGGGGCTTTTACCCCTGTGCACCGCCGGGTTTGCCGTACTGCGTGGCGGGGAGCGGCCGCGGCCGTTGTTCTGGCTGTTCTCGTTTGCAGGTGCCGGGCTGGTCGCAGGCTACGCATTGCTCAATGGCGCCGAAGCGTCGGCAAGCGGTGACCTGCTGATGTTGGCGGCGGTGCTGGTTTGCGGGTTGGGTTATGCCGAGGGCGCGCGCCTCTCCAGAAGGCTGGGGGGCTGGCAGGTGATCAGCTGGGCCTTGATCGTGGCGCTGCCGCTGATGCTGCTGCTGACCATCGCCAACCTGCCAACCGCGGACGTGTTGGCCAGGGCAGGCGCCCCTGCATGGTTCAGCTTTGGCTACGTGTCCCTGTTCAGCATGCTGATCGGCTTCGTGTTCTGGTACCGGGGGCTGGTGCAGGGTGGCATTGCGGCCGTGGGCCAACTGCAACTGCTGCAACCCTTCATGGGGCTTGGCCTGGCAGCCTTGTTGCTGCACGAACACGTCAGCTGGATGATGCTGGTGGTCACGCTGGGGGCGGTGATGTGTGTGGCCGGGGCAAGGAAGTACGCCCACTAGCCGAACCGGCTCAGTGAGGGCTGGCCTGGTCCTTGAGCCATTGCAGCACGGTACCAAGCGCCTTGGGTTGCTGCAGCTTGCGTGGCCATACCAGGTAGAACGACTTGTCGAGCCGCAATTCATGGTCGAACACCTGGCTCAGCCTGCCAGCGACGATGTCCTCGTTGACAAAGGCCAGGCTGGCCAAGGCAATGCCCTGCCCGCTGAGGGCGGCGTCGATAGCCAGCGAGGTCTGGTTGAAGCGCAGATTCCGGGCGCTGGGTTGACCGTGCTGGGGGAACAACTCGGCCAGGAACCTGGGCCAGAAATCGTGGGCGTCGTGCAGCATGACGAACGCTTGCAATTGCGCGAAGCTAGTGGGCGCGTGGGCCCCCTTGAACAGGGCCGGGCTGGCTACCGCGACAATCCGCTGCTCCATCAACCGCTCACTGTTCAGCCCCGCGCCGACGTCCGGGTTGCCATAGCGCACGGCAACATCCACGCTGTCAGTGCCGAAGTGCGACAACCGATCGGTCGCCAACACCCGCAAATCGATGTCTGGGTGGCGCTCGGCAAACGCGCCGAGCCGGGGTATCAGCCATTTCGAGGCAAAGGTCGGGGTGACGCTGACCGTCAGGTGGGCAGCCTGTGGCCGGAGCAGGCGCGTGGCCTCATCGATCATGGCCAGGGCGTTGCGGATGCTGGCGCTGTAGCCCAGGCCCGCATCGGTCAGCGCCAGGCCGCGGGGCAGGCGCTCGAACAGGCGCAGGCCGAGGCTCGCTTCCAGCCCGCGTACCTGTTGCGCAACAGCGGCCTGGGTCACGTCCAGCTCCTCGGCCGCCAGCCGAAAGTTCAGGTGGCGGGCGACCACTTCAAAAACACGTAGCGCGTTAAGCGAGGGCAACGCTGGGAAACCGTCTGGCATGGCTGTGGCAAGGCTACCGGGTCGAGGGGGCGTGATGCCTTCTGGCACTGCCTCCAGGTCGAAAACCTGGACGCTGTGAAGGCGCATGGGGCCGATGCTACTCCCCGTGCCCCCGTGAAGATACCCTGGCTCAGGCGCCGAGTGCGGCCAGCACCTCTTGCAGCTTGCCCCGGGTCGCCGCCGTGCACGCCTGCATAGGGGCGCGCACCTCATCGCCAATCAGGTTCTGCAACATCAATGCCGCCTTGACCACAGCCGGGTTGGGCTCGGCAAAGGCCATTTTCAGCCATGGCAGCAGTTGGTAGAAAGTGCCGCGCGCGGCCGCCCAGTCACCTGCGTCCACCTGGCGCAGCATGCGCACGTAAAGGTCCGCCCGCACATGCGCCGAAGCCGAAATGGCCCCCGCGCCCCCCAGGCACAGGTTGTTGAAGATCTGCAGGTCTTCACCGGCCAGCACTTGGGCGTTACCGTCCTGGATCAGCGCCAGGGTGGTTTCCAGCTCGCCACTGCAGTCCTTGACCGCAGCAATGCGCGGGTGGCGCACGATACGCAGCAGGGTTTCCTGCTCGATGCGTACGCCGGTACGGTAAGGTATGTCGTAGACGATCACCGGCACGCGGGCTGCATCGGCGACGGTGCGGAAGAAGGCTTCGATACCCGCTTGCGAAGGGCGGATATAGCACGGTGCGGGAACCAGCAGCCCGCCCAGCGGCCGCTGCTGGACCTGCGCCTGGAAGGCCAGCAGTTCATCCAGGTTGTAACCCGACAACCCCATCACCACCCTGCCCGGCTCCACCCAGCCCAGCACGGCATCCAGCACCGCCAGTTGCTCGGCCTTGGACAGCGCCGCAGCTTCGCCCGTAGTACCGCACACCACAAAACCGGCCACGCCCTCTTCGAGCAAATGCTTCACCAGCTTTTCCAGCCCGGTGAAGTCGATTTCATTCGCGCGCATGGGCGTGACGAGGGCGATCCAGATACCACGGAAATTCGACATGCAAAAACTCCTGATGTTGACCGAAAGTCAGCGTCAGCAGGGCGAAGAGTGGAGGGAGTCGGGCGGGGTTGCCTGGCGCCTTCTGTCTCGTCAGCCCACCTGACGAGACAGCGCGCCTCGGTCAGATGAGCGGCTGTTTCTTGGATTTCTTGGCAACGGCAACGCACGCACCAGCCTGGGCATTGAAGCCCGAAGCGAAGATGGCGTGGTTGGTCATGGACATGCTGGCAAGCCCGTTGCGTGGAGATGGCTGGATAATGGTAGGGGAAGCAGACACCTGTCAAGCCCGCCGGCTTGATCGAATGTGCGCCGCAGGTGTCTATTGGCAGGCGGATTGCGCCCAGTGCTGTATGGTTACCGGTTACGCCAAAGCAGATGCCCGGAGACAAGCATGCTTCGTATTTTTGAGCGCAGGCTCGACCCCTTCCCGCCCGACGAGGTGCCGCCGCCGCCCATGGGGCTGTTGCGCTTCATGTGGGCCTGTACGCGCGGCGCCCGTGGTTACATCCTGGTGCTGGCATTGCTCAGTGCCGGGGTATCGGTCTATGAGGCCTGGCTGTTCGCCTTCCTTGGCCAGGTAGTGGACCTGCTGGCCGCCTGGCAGGCGGGCAGCACCGTCAGCCCCGAGGAAAGCCGCGTGCTGTGGGGCATCGGTATCGTGCTGGTGGTCAGCGTCGGGCTGGTGGCCTTGCGCACCATGGTTCAGCACCAGGTGCTGGCAATCAATTTGCCGCTACGGTTGCGCTGGGACTTCCATCGGCTGATGCTGCGCCAGAGCTTGTCGTTCTTCTCCGACGAATTTTCTGGCCGGGTCACCACCAAGGTGATGCAGACAGCACTGGCAGTACGCGACGTGTTGTTCACCCTTATCGAGATCCTGCCCGGGATCGGCGTGTACTTCATCGCGATCATCGCCCTGGCCGGTGGTTTTGCCCTGAAACTGATGCTGCCCTTCATTGCCTGGGTGCTGTTGTTCGGCCTGGCCATGCTGTATTTCGTCCCCCGCCTGGGCAAGGTCGGGCAGGAACAGGCCAACGCCCGCTCGTCGATGACCGGGCGGGTTTCCGACGCCTACACCAACATCACCACGGTGAAACTGTTCTCACATTCAAACCGTGAAGCGCATTTCGCGCGTGCCGCCATGGAGGATTTCAAGCAGACCGGCTTTCGCCAGATGCGCCTGGTCAGCCTGTTCGAAATCGTCAACCAGGCGCTGGTCGTGGCCTTGATCATGGGCGCCGGCGGTTATGCACTGTGGCTGTGGCACCAGGGCCAGGTCGGCGCCGGTGCGGTAGCCGCGATCACTGCCATGGCCCTGCGGATCAACGGCATGTCGCACTGGATCATGTGGGAGATCACTTCGCTGTTCGAGAACATCGGTACCGTACAGGACGGCATGGGCACCCTGACCCGCGGCCCCAAGGTGCAGGATGCAGCGGATGCGACCACGCTGGTGAGCAAAGGTGGCGCGGTCAGTTTTGACCAGGTCAGTTTCAACTACAACGGCGAGCGCCAGGTGCTCAACGACTTGACCTTGCACATACGCCCCGGCGAGAAAGTCGGCCTGGTGGGGCGCTCGGGTGCCGGTAAGTCCACCTTGATCAACCTGTTGCTGCGCTTCTATGACGTGGACCAAGGTGAAATCCGCATCGACGGGCAGAACATTGCCAAGGTCACCCAGGACAGCCTGCGCAGTGCGATCGGCATGGTCACCCAGGACACCTCACTGCTACACCGCTCGATTCGCGACAACATTGCCTATGGCCGCCCGGATGCGACCGACGCGCAGATCCGCGCCGCCGCAGCCAATGCCCAGGCCGGCGGGTTCATCGACCAGCTCAGCGACCGCCAGGGCAACAGTGGTTACGACACGTTGGTGGGCGAGCGCGGCATCAAGCTGTCTGGTGGTCAGCGCCAGCGCATTGCCATTGCCCGGGTGATGTTGAAGAACGCACCGATCCTGCTGCTGGACGAAGCCACCAGTGCGCTTGACTCGGAAGTGGAAGTGGCGATTCAGGAGAGCCTGGATGAAATGATGCAAGGCAAGACGGTCATCGCCATTGCCCACCGCTTGTCGACGATCGCGGCCATGGACCGGCTGATCGTGATGGACGAGGGGCGCATCATCGAGCAAGGCACTCACGCCGAACTGCTGGCCAAACAAGGGACTTACGCCCGGCTGTGGCAGCACCAGAGTGGCGGCTTCCTGGGCGAAGACCAAGCTATGGCCGACGCCCTGTAGAACCGGCGGCCTGCGGTGCTGGGCTCAACCCAGCACCGGCCGCAACAATGCTTGGGCCTCGTACAATGCCGGTAGATAGCGCAAGCGGATTTCATCCATGCTCAAGCGTGAGGCATGAGTGGTGATGGTCAGCGTCGCCTGCAACTGGCCGGCGCGGTCCAGCAACGGCACACCCAGCACGCGCATGCCGATTTCATATTCCTGGTCGACAATGCAGAACCCTTGCGCCTTCACCCGCTGCAACTCGGCCTGCAGCAGCACAGGGTCAGTCTGCGTATACGGCGTCAACGCCTGCAACGCGTTGCGCGCGAAGTATTCGGCCTGCGCGCCCTCCCCCAGCCAGGCCAGCCACACCCGCCCCCCGGCCGTGCAATACATCGGCACCCGCGAACCTGGCCGGATCGATAACGACGCCACATGGCTGTAGCGGCTGCGCACCAGATGAATGATTTCGTCCCCATCGCGGGTGCCTACCGACACATGCTCCTGGGTCTGCCGCGCCACCTGCTCGATGATCGGCCGCAGCATGCGCGGCAATTGCGCCGAGTCCACATAGGCCTGCCCAAGGCGCAAGGCCTTGGGCGTAAGCCAGTACTCACGGGTGTCGGTCTGGGCGAAACCCTCATGCACCAAGGTCAGCAGAAAACGCCGCGCAGCGCTGGGGGTGAGGCCTGACAGGCGGGCGGCTTGCGGCACACTGAGGCGCGGCTGCTCCGCACTGAACACCTGCATCAGGGCCAGGCCCTTTTGCAGGCCGGCGATAAGGTCGCGGGGATGAATGACGGGGGTGGGCATGCCTTACCTCAATGCTGCTAATCGGGCCGATCAATGCGATAACCGGAGCATGGCTGCGATTATCGCATCAACTCGCCGCCAAGCGCATTGTTGTCTGCGTTTGACTACCTCAACCTTGGCGCCACAACAACGCCAATAATGAGGTCAGCATGATTCGTGGTTCCACTGAACTGGTCGCCATCGTCGGTGCCCCCATCTCCCAGGTGAAGTCCCCGGAAAACTTCAACACCTGGTTCGCCAACCACCACCGCGATGTCGCCATGCTGCCCATCGACTTGCACGGGGCAGCGCTGGACAGCTTTGTCGGTGCCCTGCGCGGTTGGCAGAACCTGCGCGGTTGCGTGGTCACCGTGCCGTACAAGCAGGCCCTGGCCAAACGCCTGGATGCGCTGAGCGAACGCGCTGCGGCCTTGGGCTCGGTCAATGTGGTGCGCCGCGAGCGCGACGGCCGTTTGCTGGGTGACAACGTTGACGGCGCCGGCTTCCTCGGTGCTGCGCGCAAGCACGGCTTCGTGCCAACGGGCAAGCGTGCACTGGTGATCGGCTGTGGTGGCGTCGGCAGCGCCATCGCCTATGCCTTGGCCGAGGCCGGCATCGGCAGTATTACCCTCAACGACCCCAGCAGCGAGCGCCTGGGCGCACTGTGCGACCTGCTTGGCACTGCCTTCCCCGGGCTCGCGGTCCACACCGCGTTCAATGGGCTCGAAGGCTTCGACCTGCTGGCCAATGCCTCTCCGGTAGGCATGGGCAGCCGTGCCGAGTTGCCATTGTCCGCCGCCTTGCTGGCCACCTTGCTGCCCGAAACCCTGGTAGCCGACGTGGTCACTGCGCCCGAGATCACCCCGCTGCTCAACCGCGCCCGCCAGGTCGGCTGCAAGATCCAGACAGGGCCGGAAATGGCCTTTGCCCAACTCGGCCATCTGGGCGCCTTCATGGGCGTGACGCCGCTGGAGATCTGAAGCCATGGCGACTCATGAAGCAGCATCACATAGCTACGACCTGGTTGTGCTGGGCAGTGGCGCCGGCGGCTTTGCCACCGCCGCTACGGCCGCCTACCGCGGGCTGAAAGTGCTGGTGGTGGAGAAGGCCGGGCACTTCGGTGGCACTTCGGCCATTTCTGGGGGCGCCGTGTGGCTGTACGGCACCGACCAGGCGCGCGCGGCGGGGGCCGAAGACTCCCCCGAGGCCATGCGCACCTACCTCAAACACGTAATTGGTAACGGCTACAACGCAGCCTTGGCCGACGCCTTCATCGAGCAAGGTCACCAGGCGCTGCGCTGGCTGGAGCAACACACCGAATTGCGCTATTCCCTGCGCCCGCACTCGCCGGATTACTACCCGCACGCCCCCGGCGCCACCGAGTTTGGGCGCGCGCTGGAAATGGTCGAATACGACGGCAGGCGACTCGGTGCACATTTCAAAGCGCTGCAGATGCCACCGCCGGGCATGCTGCTGTTCGGCGGCATGATGGTCAACCGCGTGGACATCCAGCACTTTCTCAGCATGCGCCGCTCGCCCCGGTCACTGTGGCACTGCCTGAAGTTGTTGGCCCGCTATGGGCGGGACAGGCTGCAGCACCCGCGCGGCACGCGGCTGACGACCGGCAACGCACTGGTCGCCCGGCTCGCCACCAGCGCCTTCGCCCACGGCACGCAACTGTGGTTGAACAGCGAAGCCGTGGAGCTGATCACCGAGCGCGGCAGGGTCACCGGCGTGGTGGTACAGCGTGACGGGCGCTGCGAACGGGTAATGGCCCGTGGCGGCGTGGTGTGCGCCATGGGTGGGTTCGCCGCTGGCGCGCTGGCCGCCAGCTACCGCCCAGCGCAAGCGGGCGCGCACCTGAGCATGTCACCGCCGAGCAACGACGGTGCCGCACTGCGCCTTGGCCAGGCAGTGGCCGCCGCGGCAGGCGAAGGCCTGGCGGCGAACTTCTTCTGGGCACCGGTTTCCGAACTGCGCCATGCCGACGGTCGCCACGAACGTTTCCCGCACCTGGTGACCGACCGCGCCAAACCGGGCGTGATTGCGGTAGACGCCAGCGGCCGGCGCTTCGTCAACGAATCCGACTCGTACCACCATTTCGTGCAGACCATGTTCGCCAAAGGCATCAGCAGTTGCTGGCTGGTCTGTGATGGCCAGGCGATGCACCGCTACGGCCTGGGCCTGGCGCGGCCCAGCCCCGTGAACAACCAGGCGCTGGTCGACGCCGGCTACCTGTACCGGGCGACCACAGCGCAAGCCCTGGCCCAGGCCATCGGCGTGGACCCGGAGGGGCTTGCCCGCACCCTCGAGCAGTTCAACCGTGATGCCGCCACGGGCACCGACCGTGCATTCGGCAAAGGCGGCAACAGCTACAACCGCTACATGGGCGACCCGCAGCACCAACCCAACCCCTGCCTGGCGCCGCTCACCCGCGCGCCGTTCTATGCCATCCGCCTCCACACCGGCGACCTCGGTTCGGCCTGCGGCCTGGTCACCAACACCGATGCCAATGTACTGAACCGCAACGGTCAGCCCATCGCCGGGTTGTACGCGGTTGGCAACGACATGAACTCACTGATGAAAGGCACCTACCCCGGGCCCGGCATCACCCTGGGCCCTGCCCTGACGTTCGGCTGGCTCGCTGCCAACCACATCGCTGCGCGCCTGCAGGCGCCCACCACCCCCACGGAGACCCCAGCATGTACTACGAACTGAGAACCTACACCCTTGACCCCCTGAAAATGGCCGACTGGCTCGCGCTGTACCAGAGCCACGCGCTGGAGGTGCAAAGCGAACATTTGGGCAACCTGGTGGGCTTTTTCACCAGCGAGTTCGGCGACGTCAACCAGGTGGTGCATATCTGGGGCTATAGCAGCCTGGACGAGCGCATGGCGCGCCGGGCGGCCATGGCGGCGGACCCACGCTGGGCGGAATTCTCGCGGCGCAACCGGGAGCTGGGGGCAGTCGTGCGCCTGCACTCACGGTTGATGCGGCCGACCGGTTTTTCGCCCTTGCAGTAAACCCTGCACCCCCCTTCTCACCGCCCTAACGGAACCACGCTATGCAACCTCTGCAATGCGACGTATTGGTCATCGGCGCTGGTGCCGCGGGCCTGGCGGCCGCCGTGACTGCGGCACACCATGGCCAGCAGGTAATCATCGCCGAAAAGGCCACCCACCTGGGTGGCACCAGCGCCTGGTCGGGCGGCTGGCTGTGGATACCCCGCAACCCGCTGGCCGTTGCCGAGGGCATCGTCGAGACGGGCGACGCCCCGGAGCGCTACCTGCGCGCGCAAACCCATGTCAGTGAACTGGATGCGCGCCAACAGGCGTTTCTGCACCACGGCCCGGAAATGGTGGCGTTTTTCCAGCGGCACACTGCCGTGCAGTTTCAAAGCGGCAGCCGCATGCCCGACATGCACGCAGGTGACGGCAGTGCGCACGGCGGCCGCTCGCTGTGCGCACTGCCCTACGACGGGCGCCGGCTGGGGCCTTGGCTGCGCAAGCTGCGCCCGCCGCTGGACATCGTCAGCCTGGCCGGCATGGGCATTGCCGGGGGCGCCGACATGGCCGCCTTCTTCAACGCCACCCGCTCGCCCGAGGCGGCCATGCATGTCGGCAGGCGGCTGCTGCGCCATGGCCGCGATCTGCTGCTGCACCGTCGCGGCCAGCAGCTGGTCAATGGCAACGCGCTGGTGGCACGCCTGCTGCGCAGTGCGCTCGATCTGGGCGTGACCGTGCTGACCGGCAAAGCGGCCACGCGCCTGCTGGGCTCAGGCCGGGTCGGCGGCGCACAGTTTGCCGACGG
>NZ_BCBD01000058.1:0-30231 GCF_001320345.1 Pseudomonas sp. NBRC 111127
TGCGGGCGTGGGTGCAGTTTTTTCAGGTCGCTGGCAGCCTTGTGCGTGCCGATGAAGGCGAACACGTCGACCTTGCCACTGGCCATCAGTGCGCTGACCGTTTCGCGGCCGCGCCCGTAGATGACGTTGATCACCCCAGGCGGGAAGCTGTCGCGGAACGCTTCGAGCAGCGGGCGGATCAGCAGCACGCCGAACTTGGCCGGTTTGAACACCACGGTGTTACCCATGATCAGCGCCGGGATCAGCGTGGTGAAGGTTTCGTTCAGCGGGTAGTTGTAGGGGCCCATGCACAGCGCCACGCCAAGCGGGGCCCGGCGGATCTGGCCCAGCGTGCCTTGTTCCAGTTCGAAGCGGCTGGAGCGGCGGTCGAGGTCTTTGAGGGCGTTGATGGTATCGACGATGTAGTCGCAGGTACGGTCGAATTCCTTTTCCGAGTCCTTGAGGTTCTTGCCGATCTCCCACATCAGCAACTTGACCACCGCCTGGCGCTGTTCGCGCATACGGGCGAGGAAGGTCTCCACGTGCTGGATACGCTCGGCCACCCGCATGTTCGGCCAGGCGCCACGGCCCTTGTCGTAGGCCTGCACGGCGGCATCGAGGGCGGTGAGGGCGGTATCGGCATCGAGCAAGGGTGCGCTGCCCAGTATGACCTGCTGTTCCTCGTCACCCTGCTTGAGCCACACGGGGCTGCGCACCGTGGCCAGCGGGCCTTCCCAGCGTCGCAGTTGCCCGTTGACCAGGTATTCGCGTTGTTCCAGTGGGCCCCCCAGGCGCCAGGTTTCCGGGATGCTATCAGCGGTGGGGAAGAGTGAATCGAGCAGACGGTCCATGGTTACTGCACCTCACGTTACAGGGCGGATTTCAAGGCAGGTGAATCGCTTCAGCACTGAGCATGCACCGGCGCCGGCAAAAACACCAGTGTGGTACACCCGTGAGCGCAGCGCCTGGTGGTTCGACCAGGCGCTGCGGAGTGCTCAGAGCGCCAGGGTGAACAGTGCCTGGGCTGGGCGCATCAGGCCTTGCTGGCGCAGCGCCGGATCGGCGTCGAGCACGGCCAGCCGTCGCCAGAACTCAACGCGTGCATGCTGCGGTTGGGACTGGAATGGCTCCATGTCCAGCAATGCTCTGAGGTCACGGCGGTACGGCAGCGGCAGGCGCTGCCACAGCGCCGCTTCGTCGGGGCCTGTTTCGTCGAAGAAATCCAGGTAGTCGCTTTCGCTGACCAGCAGGTCGACCTGGTGCGCGGCGTTGTAGGCATCGATCTGAGCCCGCACGGGCGCGCCCAGCCACTCGCTTTCAAGGCGCAAGGCATCGGCGACAGGCCGGGTAACCGCGAAGTTTGCAGGCAGGTGCTGGAACTGGTTGGAAGCCAGGTCCAGCACGAACGGTTCGCTGATCTGGTCCAGGCCTTGCGGCAGCTCGACGAGGCTGCAACCGGACAGGAACAAGGTTTTCAGTTGCGCGAGATTGCGCAGGTCCGGTGCGCTGATCAGCGGGTTGTCCGACAGGTCCAGTTGCACCAGCCGCGTGTAGCGGTCCAATGTTCGCTGGGCAATGGCATCCCAGGTAATGCGGTTGCTGTCCAGGTCCAGCCAGTGCAATTGCCACGGCTGGGGCAGGCGCGGTACACGGTCGAAGCGGCAATCCGACAGCATCAGGCGCCTGAGGTTGGGGAAGCGCTGCGCAAGCGATGCCGGCAGGTGGCTCAACTCACTGTTCTGGCTGAGCGAAAGATGCTCGATATGAGCGAAATCATCCGGCAGCGCCAGGCTTGCCAGGTCCTCGTCGTTCAGCCCCAGGCCGGAAAGCTCAAGGCTGTACATGCGCCCCGTGGCGGCAAAAGGCAGGGTTGAAAGGCGCCGCCAGGCGTTGACCAATGGGCGTACCGCGGGCTGGCGCTGCGCTGCGCGCGCAGGGTCTGCCTGCACCCAGCGTTGCAGGTCGCCGCGCAGGTCTTGCAGGCGTTGGTGCAGATCGCGCAGGCGTTGGGTGGTCGAGCTCAGGTCGTCGGCCAATGGCTCGTCCTCGTCATGGCCCAGCCAGGCCTGGATTTCGGCATCGCTGGCATTGGGGTAGATCCGCCGATAAGCGCCTTCTACCGAACCGGTTTGCCGGGGCTCAGGCGCAAGCGGCGTCAGCGGGCGACCGCCGCGCAAGCCACCCGTTGGCCTGGGCCGCACGGCCCGCGGCCCCCACAGGCGCTGTGGCAGGGTCTGCCGGTGCTCGGCAACCCAGCCCAGCAGGTGCTCGCGTAAGGCATTGCCGTCGGCAGCCGTACCCAGGGATTGCCGGGCATGCGCTGGCAGCGCCTGCGCCACCGCACGGCAAAGGTCACGATCCCGTTTTGCCGGGGCAGGCCGCTGACCCAGGTCAGCTTCGTAGCCTTCGGCCGACTTGATGACCCGGCTTTGCAGGCTGGCGTGTTCACTGCCAACCCGTGCCAGCAGCGGCCCTTGAGGGCTGGCTGCGCGCAGTTGCAGGCTCAGGTCGCGGGGCCAGCCTGGCAGAGCGTCGAGTGCACTGAACAACAACCGTTCGCTGTCGTCGTTGGCAAATGCCGGTTGCACCACACCCTCGAGGGCACGCACCAGCGGCAATTCACTGTCCAGCTGTCGCAGCTGCATGCCAAACCACGCAGGGAGCTTGCCATGCGCTTGCCAGGCAGCGGTGTCGGCGGCGTTCAAGCGCATCAGCATGCGCCGGGCCAGGGTGGACGTTAGCCGTGGGTAGGTGTCGAGCAACTGCTGCACCGCCGGCGCTACCGCGCCATTACCCTCGTAAAGATGCTGGAAAAGCCCAGGCGGTGCGCTGTCGCCAAGGGCCTGCACCGCGGCTTGCGCATTCAGGCGTTGCAGGGTGTCGAGCAGCAGCGGGGGCGGTGGCAGCCCTTCGACATGCACCTGGCGCAGCTGCTCGCTGTCGATGCCGCAGATGCGGCCGGCTTGTTCGACCTGCTCTGGGGTAAAGGCGGCGTAGGCCTCGCCCAGGCGGCGTACGCTTGTCTCCAGCGCCCAATCACCGGGTTGCTCGTGTTCGCCGCGCCAGGCGCCTTGGGTGTTGTGCTCCAGTGGCGGCTGCCAGGCTTCGGCTGCTTGCGGATGAACGATGCGCCATTGTTGCCGGGCGTCATCGAAGCGTTGTTCGTAGAGGTGGCGGTCCATCCGGATGAACAGGCGCCCCTCATGCAGGTACTGGCCCTGGGCATTGGCATGCACGTCGGCCGGCAGTTGCACGTCACTGCGGTAAGGTGCCAGGTCCTGGTTCCACAGCCGGTAGCGCCCATCATTGCTGCGCACCTCCTGCAAGCTGTCCATCAAGGGGCTGTCGAACAGTTTGGGCAGCGCCTGGCCCGCCGCCACGAAGCCACCGAGCAGGGCCAGGTTCAGGCCAATCGCTTCGAGGTGTCGCAGGGCCAGCTGGCGGTCGCCTGCTTGCCAGTCCTCGTAGCCTTCCACCGCTTCACCCAGCAGCTGGCAGGCGGTCACCGCCAGCATCAAGGTGCCGACACCGGGCACGAAGAATGCGGCGGCATTGAGCGCGTCCCAGCCCAGGTTTTCCCACGCTTCGAGCCGCCTGGCCCTGGCGCTGGCGTCCGCTGCTGCGGTGGGCACGGCCAGCAGGCTGGCCTCATGCTTGAGGCGCAGCAGATACTGGTCATGGCAGTAGCCGAACGGTTCGCTCGTGATCGCCTGGCGGGTCAGGCGCAGGTCAGCCTGCGCTGCACGTGGCCATGGGCGGTCAAAGGCGGTGTTGCCGGCCGCATCCAGGTTCTGCTGCAGCATGTCGAAGAAGTGCGACTGTTCATCCTGCCGGATGTAGGCGGCGAATGCCTGGCGTTCAGCGGGTTCCACCAGCAGGGTTGCCAGTGTGGCGTGCACCGCCGCCAGGTCACTGCACGGGTGCAGGGCCGGTTCGTGGCCCGGCATATGCAACACCAGCCCGTGCGCGCCGGCATCGATCAGCATGACCTCGTGCAGGGTGATGCCGAACAGCGCCAGCTGCCAACATTGCACGGGGTGCCCTTGCAGCAGCCGCTGGATTTCGTCCCGTGAGGCCCCGTCCAGCAGGTGCCGCAGGTAGGCCAGGTCGGCGGCCAGGCGCAAGCGTGCTTGCTGCGCGCGCACAGCCAGTGCCCGGGTTTCGGGCCGGGCCAGCTGCTGGTCCAGGTGGGTCTGGTAGGCGCCGCCCAGGTCCAGCGCCCGGCACAGCGCCGCGAATGCCTGGGGTGCCAGCGGCAGGCGCTTCACCAGGTAGCGCTCGGACCGCAGGGTGAAGTGTGCTGGGGGCGCTTGCATGCCAATCGGTACCGTGCCGGGTACTTCAACTGCAACCACCTGTATATCACTACCCAGGGCAATGGCACTTTCGGGTGTGAAGGTTTCATCATCGGCGAAGTTCTGCAGGGCAGCCTGCAGCAGGCTATCGCGACGATGGCTGTAAAGATGACGCAGCCCCAGCCAATGCCAATCATGCTCGACCCGCAGTAGTTGGGTATGGAGCAAGGGCGTGTCCAGCCCATGTTCTGCCAGGCGGCCTTTTAGTAGTGGCTCGGCAAACTCACTGATCTGCTTGAGCCCTTTAAGCGCCTTTGCCAACGCCGCTTGCGCATGCAGCAACTGGTTGTGGCTGGCGCAAACCGCCTCGCGCAGGTCGGGTGCGGCATTGTCGAACCAGTCCTGCAACTGCCATGGGGCATGTTGACTGGCCTGTAAAGCGCCCCATTGCCCGGGGTTGGCACGGCGTGCCCAATGCGGCAGTTGTGCCGCGAGCAGGGCGTGGTGTGGATTGTTGCCTATCATGATGATGCACCTCTTTATGCAAAGAAGGCATCAAACGCCAGTTATCGATAGCGAAGTGGTAACCGGTTATCGTGATGTCGGCACGCTTATAGCAATCTGTTGCAACTAAACGCAGTGGCGGCAGGAAATTTGACGCCAGAATAATTCAGACAAATACCAGCCAAGTGCCACTTGCCAAAGTGATTTCGCCCACCTTAAATTGTTACTGAATGTGAAGTTAATGTGCAGCCTAACCTTTGAATATCAATGGGTTAGGTGTTTTTCCGCTGTTTATCTGTCTTGTTCCGATACACCCTGGCACTTCAAAGGACGTGGAAGAAGAAATGAAAGCGACCTTGACCGCAGCGGCGCGAAAATTCATATCGCCCTCCACCCGTTACGAAATCAGACAGTTGGGTAGCCAAGTGCGTGAGGTAATGGCGCGCGCCTGTTTGTGGCGCTGGGAAGTTGCCAGGTTTCGGCTGCAACAGGAAAGCCCTTACGAGATCCTTTACATCGGCCGCAAGCACCAACGGGAAATGGCCAAGCTGCTGATTGGCGGCAAGGGGCAGGGCAGTGCGGCGATCGTGGAAAGCGCCAGTGCCAGCGCACCTGCCGACCATGTGGTGCTGATCAGCGAAATGCCCACTACCGGCGCGCTGTCGGTGCCGCACTATCTGAGCGCCGTGGTGCCACTGGGGCGCCCCCTGGAAGACATCACCGCGCGCTACGACAGTGAACTGCGGCGCAGCATTCGCAAGAACCGCCCGCTTTACCAGATGCGTCAGGCACTTGCCGATGACGAAATTGCCATGGCCGACCGTGAGCTGTTGCGGCCGTACGCGACTGCCAGGCAGGGCATCCATGCGGCGCAGTTTCCCACCGACGATGTGTTCCGCATTGCCCAGAGTGTCGGGCGGCTCGACCTGATTACCTGCGGCGATGAGGTTATCGGCTGCCACCTCGGCTGCGAGGTGGTGCGTGATGGCAAGCGTTACTGGAGCACCCTGCGCTTCGGCTATTGCGAAGCGGTGTTTTCAGACGCCAGGAAGTTGCGCGAAGTGAACTCGATCACCACCTTCATGGCCCTGGAATGGGCGCTGGAACACGGCTTCGATTATTACGACATCGGCCTGTGCCTGGCGCGCCCGGACGACGGCTTGCTGAAGTGGAAGCGGCGGCGTGGGGGCGACATCGATTCGTTGGGCAACCATGCTTACCTGTTCGTGCGGCTGCCAAAGACCGGTACGGCGAAGTTTCTGTGGGACACGCCCATGTTTGCAATGGAAGGCGACAAACTGACCCTGCACCTGGGCCTGCCAGCAGGCCCCAGCGATGACGAAGTTGCCAGCCGTTACCATGAGATGGTGTTCGGCGGCCTGCACAAGATCTACCTCTACGGCGACAACGCCACTGGCGAAACCTTCGTGCAAGCCCTGCGCAACCGCTACGCCAACCAGCAGTCACCCCCCATCATGCAGCGCGTCATGTGCAGTTGAAGGGGCGCACGGATGCGTTGAGTCATCATATTGCGCCATGCGCTGAACCTCGCCATCTAGGGGGACGCTTCATGACAAGCGACATCTCGCAGTTCAATGCTTCGCCGGCCGCTGCGCCACGCAGCTGGACCCTGGCTGCCTACCGTTACATCGCCCGCAAACGGTTGGGCAGAACCCCGCCAATCGACGTCAAGAGCCTTGCCAGCAAAAGTTGGGACATCGCCCCGGGCGAGACCACGGTGTCGCCCCCGGCCATTTACCTGCCGGGGCAGTTGGAGCGGGTCACCGGATGGGAAGGCAAGCGGTTCTACCCCTACGTGCACCCGGCGCGCACCATGGAGGGTGGCATCAGTGCGCTGCAAGGGCCGACCCGTGGCTACCTGATCAAGGATGTATGGCTGGTCGACGGGGCGTTGTACAAGGGTAAGGCCAGCCACTGGCTGTCGCAGAAGCCGAACACCTTCCCGCGCATTGTGGTGGACCATGAAATCGACCGCGCTGCCATTTACTGCACGCAGAATGGCAATTCATGGTTCGGCACCTGGCTGATGGAGGATTGCCCCACGTATGCGCTGGCCTGCAACGAGGGCGTGCCGGTGACCACGGCACCGTCGGCCAGGTACCCCTTGTTCACCCAGGCACCGGCCTACGAAGACTGGTTGGACATGCAGCCGCTGCGCCTGCGCAGTGCGTTTTTCCGGGAGCTGGTGCTGTTCGACGATCAGAGCAACAACCGCAGCCGGCATGCCCGCTACCGTGCCATGGGCGACAAGCTGTTGGCGCATGTCGCCCATGCGCCGCACCCGGGGGTGTTCCTGCTGCGCGGCGGTGATGGTGACCTGCGCCTGCTGCGCAACGAGCTGGCGCTTGCCGAGCACCTGCGGGTTACACGGGGTTTTCGCATCGTCAACCCGCTCAAGTCGGATGTGCCGAGCATCATCGCCGCCTGTGCCGGGGCCAAGGTGGTGATTGGGGTGGAGGGTAGCCAACTGGTGCATGGCGTGAATGTGCTGCAGCCCGGTGGCTGCCTGCTGACGCTGCAGCCGCCGAACCGCTTCGTCAGCTACTACAAGTACCTGACCGACCGTGATCAGCAGCACTTCGGCTTCGTGGTCGGCCTGCCGGAGGGCGACGGGTTCAGGGTCGATATAGGTGAAGTGGAACGCACCCTGGACCTGGTCCCGCAATAACTGTGTAGTATCCAGGCACACGGTAACTGGGGATGGCAATGCTCGAGGTATCACGGTTCTGGCGCGACCCTGCGCTACCCTTTGTCGAGGCCCGCAAGGTAGGCGACGGGCGCCAGGTGTGCTACGCCGCGCATTCCCACGAAAGCTTTTCCATTGGGGTGATCACCGGTGGGCGTAGCACTTACCTCAATGGCGATCAACGCCATGAGGTTGCGGCGGGCACTACCGTCCTGATGAACCCTGGGGTCGTGCATACCTGCAACCCGATTGCAGGGGAGCCGTGGTCCTACCTGATGCTGTTCGTCGACTGGCCGTGGCTGCAAGCGCTGGGGTTCACCTTGCCGGTGCAGACACTCAGCACCTCTGCCGTGCTGTACCAGCGGCTGTTGCAGGCTTTTGCCGAGCTGTTCGATGCCAGTGTGCCGGACCGGGAGGCGCGCCTGGCCACGCTGTTCCGCGAATTGCCCGCCCTGCTGCAGGGCAGTGCGCAGGTCGCCGAAGTGCGTAACCCACGGCTGGAGGCCGCAGCCGCGTTCATCCGTGCCCATCGCTGCGATGCACTGCGGCTTGAGGATATCTGTGCTGCCTGTGGCCTTTCGCGTTCCTACCTGATCCGCGCGTTTGGCCAACACTTCGGGCTGACCCCCCACGGCTATCTGCTCGATCAGCGCGTGCAACTGGCGCGGGCGCAGCTGCGCCAAGGGCGGGCTATCGCCGAGGTGGCACAAGCAGCCGGTTTCGCGGACCAGGCGCACCTGCAGCGCGCCTTCAAGCAGCACCTGGCGGCAACACCGGGGCATTACCGCAATGCTGGCGCCCGCGCGTGCACGCCTGCCTAGGCAGCGTCTGCCGCCCAAGGCGGCTGGGCCGGCTTCAGATCACCAGGTAAAGCGCACTGCCGACCAGCAGCACGGCCAACCCTCGGTTGAGCAGGCGCATATGCCGCGGGTTGCCCAGGTACTGGCGGATAACGCTGCCGGCCCAGGCCCAGCACGCTACTGAAACGAAACAGATAGGCCCGTAGATCCAGGTGAACAGCCACAGCAGCTGCTGCTCGCCGCCCGTGTAGGCGCCAACCCCGGCTACCGCTGCCAACCAGGCCTTGGGGTTGAGCCACTGCATGGCGGCGCCGTGCCAGGCCGACGGTGCCTGCTCGGGGTGCGTGCTGCCCAGCTCGCCGCTGTCACTGGCCAGTTTCCATGCCATGTACAGCAGAAACGCCACACCGCCCCAGTGCAACAGCAGCCCCAGCACCGGCCAGCGCACCAGCAGTTGGTGCAGGCCCAGGCCGACCAGCACCAGCAACACACAGAAGCCCAGCGTGGCGCCGGTCACATGGCCCAGGCTGGCCCGCAGGCCATGGCGGGCACCGCTGCCGAGCGCGACGATGTTGACCGGGCCAGGGGAGATGGAAGCCGCCAGTGCGAAGGCGGCCATGGAGAGGGACAAGCTCATGAAGGAGATCCATTTTGTTGTGAGGCGGCTATGCTGGCCGGTCGCGGGGTGGGGTGTATTGAACAAAAGTACCCGTGTCAGGCGACCCGTCGAAATGCGCGCCCAGCGGCCGGCCTCATTCCGCCCGCCGGCCTGTTACAGGTTTTGTAATAGTTTTACGCTGTCGGACAATCCTGATGTCCTTGTAGCATCATTCTCCCTAATTGTTATCAAGGTCCATATGAGCACCTTCGCGGAGCCCCCCAGTTCGTGGCCGTCCTGGCCAAACCTTCCCCGTCCTCGTGACGCTGCCCTCGTGAGTACCCGCTAATGGAATGGCTAGCCGATCCTACGGCCTGGCTAGGCCTGTTGACGCTTATCGTCCTCGAGCTGGTGCTGGGTATCGACAACCTGGTGTTCATCGCCATCCTGGCGGACAAGCTGCCCCCGCATCAACGCGACCGTGCCCGGGTCATTGGTCTGAGCCTGGCGCTGATCATGCGTCTGGGCCTGCTGGCCAGCATTTCCTGGATGGTCACCCTCACGGCACCGCTGTTCGAGGTGTTCGGCAAGAGCTTCTCTGGCCGTGACCTGATCATGCTGTTCGGTGGTGTGTTCCTGCTGTTCAAGGCCACCATGGAGTTGCATGAACGCCTGGAAGGGCATGTGACCCAAGCCAGCGGCACCTTGCGTCATGCTGCGTTCTGGCCAATCGTCGCGCAAATCGTGGTGCTGGATGCGGTGTTCTCGCTGGACGCCGTGATCACTGCGGTGGGTATGGTCGAGCACCTGTCGGTGATGATGATCGCGGTGATTTTCTCGATCGGCATCATGATCGTTGCCAGCAAGCCGCTGACCCGCTTCGTCAATGCCCACCCCACGGTAATCATGCTGTGCCTGGGCTTCCTGATGATGATCGGTTTCAGCCTGACCGCCGAAGGCCTGGGCTTCCACATACCCAAAGGCTATCTGTACGCGGCCATTGGCTTCTCGATCCTGATCGAGCTGTTCAACCAGCTGGCGCGTGCCCGGCGCAAGCGCAGCCTGCAGCAGCACAAGCCGCTGCGTGAGCGCACTGCGCATGCCGTGCTGCGCCTGCTGGGGGGCCGCCGCGTCGAAGCTGACGAGGTGGGCGAGGAAATCGCCGACCTGGTCGAGGGTGGCGAAGAACAGGTGCTGTTCGACCGTCGCGAGCGGGTGATGATCAGCGGCGTGCTGAACCTGGCCGAGCGGCCGATTCGCACGGTGATGACCGCACGTACCGAGGTCGATGTGATTGACCTGGCGCAGCCGCCCGAGGCCATTGCCCAGGCCTTGGCCAACTCGCCGTATTCGCGCCTGCCGCTGATACGCGGCGGCCGAATCGACGAGCCTTTGGGCTTCGTGCACAAGAAAGAGCTGCTCAAGGAGCTGCTGTCGGGTAACCAGCCCGACCTGGAAGGCATGGCCCGGGTACCGCTGAACCTGCTGGAAAGCTTCAGTATCCTCAACGCCCTGGAGCAGATGCGCGCCCAGTCCACGCACATTGCCTTCGTGGTCAACGAGTTCGGTGACTTCACCGGCCTGCTGACCATGACCGACATCCTGGAGTCGATCGCTGGCGAACTGCCGGATGCCAGCGAGGTTGACGGCCCTGGCATCGTGCAGGAAGGTGAGGGTTTCGTGGTCAGTGGTGCCTTGAACCTCAGCCAGGTGCAGGCGCGTACCGGCTTCAGCGCCCGGGCCACCGAGGACTATCAGACCCTCGCCGGGCTGGTGATGAGCCTGCTCGACCGCCTGCCAATGGTGGGTGATCAGCTGTGTTGCAATGGCTGGACGTTGACCGTGGAGGCGATCGAAGAACGGCGGGTAAGGCAGGTGCGCCTTACACCGAACGGCGACGCTGACGCAGCAGGTGCTTGAAGCCTTCGAGCACCAGCACCAGCACGGCGGCCCAGATCGGCAGGTATGTCAACCACTGGTCTGGGCCGATGGTTTCGCCCAGCAGCAACGCCACGCCCACCAGCAGCACGGGCTCGACGTAGCTGAGCAGGCCGAACAGGCTGAACGGCAACAAGCGGCTGGCCAGCACGTAGGCGATCAGGGCGCAGGCGCTGATTGCCCCCAGCAGCGGAATCAGCGCATACAGCCCTGGGTGCGCCTGCAGGTCAGCGCTGGAAAGCGGCCCCTGCATCACGAAATACAGCGCCCAGGGCAGCAGCAGGCACATGTCGCACCACAGGCCACCGAGGTGGTCGGTGCCGCAGCGCCGGCGCAGGACGAAGTAGACGGGGTAGCCGGTCACCACCACCAGGGTTTCCCAGGCGAAACTGCCATGCTGGTAGAGTTCGTGGCCCACACCCAGTGCGGCGCAGGCCACGGCCACTGCCTGCAGGCGTGACAGGCGCTCGCCGTACACCAGCCGCCCGGTCAGGACCATGGCCAGTGGCAGCAGGAAGTAGCCCATCGACACTTCCAGGCTGCGCCCGTGCAGGGGCGCCCACAGGAACAGCCACAATTGCACCCCCATCAGCCACGAAGTACCGAGCATGCCGAGCAGTAGCACCGGCGTGCGGCGCACGCGCCCCAGCAATTGGCCGACGCGTTTCCAGTCCTTCGAAACCAGCATGAACAAGGTCAGGCAGGGCAGGGTCAGCAGCGTGCGCCAGCCGAATATCTCTTCGCCATCGAGTGGCCTGAGCAACGAGGTATAGAAGTACATCACGGCGAACATGCAGGACGCCACGACGGATGAAACAATGCCTTTTGACACGAATGCCTCGAATACAGGAGTGGAGCGGTTAGGTCAGCCGCCAATGATCTCAGGGGGCGCGGCTTGCGGCAACCGCGAGGCGCCGGGGCGGGTGGGCAGCGCTTCGAGAAACTGCTGTGCAGGCATGGGCCTGGCGAACAGGTAGCCTTGCTGATAGTCCACGCCATGGCGAGCCAGGTAATCGCGCTGCGTTTCGGTTTCCACACCTTCGGCGACAATGCCCAGGCCCAGTTTGGCTGACAGTTCGATGATGGTTTCCAGGACATGCACCGACAGCGCGTCGGCACCGATCATGGCCACGAAGCGCTGGTCGATCTTCAGGTAATCGACCTTGAACTGAAGCAGGTAGTTGAGGCTGGACTGGCCGGTACCAAAGTCGTCCAGTGCGATCTTCACCCCCATGGCATCGAGCTTTTCGAACAGCTCAAGCGCCACGGGCGTGGGTTCGATGAGCTTGCGCTCGGTCAGCTCCAGGGTCAGCACCACCCGGCCTGGGGGAAAGTGCTGCAGGAACGTGCGGCAGTCCTCCAGCAAAGTCAGGTCGCGGCAGTGGTCGGCCGTGATGTTGATGCCGACGTGGAAGCCGTCCTCCAGCAGCGTTGCATAGGGCGCCAGGGCTTGCGCAGTGTGCATCATCAGTGCCCGGGTCATGGCCACGATCTGCCCGCTGTGCTCTGCGTAGGGGATGAACAGGTCTGGGCGTACCAGCCCCTCTTGAGGGTGGTTCCAGCGCATCAACACTTCGACGCCGGCCCAGCGGTAATCACCCTTGCGTACCACCGGCTGGAAGTACGGCAGGAACTCGTCGGCCTCCAGCGCCCGCCTCAGCTCGGCGCGGGGTGAGTTGGCGCGGCGCACCTGCCAGTGGCATACCAGGCCGGCGATCACGCCCAGCACCAGCAGCATGCCGAGCAGGGCAGGGTAATGGCTGCGCCACAGGCGGCTTTGCTCCGCGGCGCTGTACCCGCCCTGTACGCTCAGCGGATAACGCGTGGAGGCCAGCTGCACATTGGCGTGATCAGCGGCCGGCGGCTGGCCATGGTGCACGATTCCGTCCTTGCCCAGCCAGGCGTCGCCGACGCGGATATACAGTGCTTCGTCGGCGCCTATCAGGCGCAGCGCCGTCAGCAGGTGATCGCCGTCGACCGTGCTGATCGCACCGTGGTCCCCTTGGCTGGCCCTGTACACCAACAGTGGGTGGCCGGGGGTGACCGAGTTGCCATCCATCAGCCACAGTTTGCCATCGACATAGTCGGCGGGGTTGACTGGCTCATCGAATGCGCCGAACAGCGACGTGCAATAAATGCTGTTGTGCCTGAACAGGTTGGTGGAGCGCACGAAGGCGTTGCGCGTGACCTGGGTGCGCAACAGCAACTGGGCTTGCTCGCAAGGGACATCGGTGTGCGCCAGCAAGCTGTCGGCGGCGCTCGACAGGTTGTCGAGGATATGTTCGATATGGCCGAGCACCTGCTGCGTGGTGGTGTGGCTGCTGGCCTTCATTTCCCGTTCGATCTGCCAGTGCATGATCGCCAGGCCGCTCACTACCGGCACCATACCGACCACCAGCGGTAACAGGGTGCGCCAACTGAAGGCGCTGCGATGTTTGGCTGTAAGGGGCATGCTGGGTGGCTACGTTGAAAGGCTACGCTGAAGGGTTAACAGAGCATAGCCGTTAGTCGGGCAGGGGCCTTAACAAAAACGCGACAAAGGCATTTACGCACTGTAGAATCGGTTTACGAATAAAACAATAAGGTCCTTCAGTGCCGAAGGATCAAGCCCGCCGAGAATGGGTCCATATGACATACCATGGGTTCAAGCTGATCATAGGTGACTTCCTCGCCCGCAGCGTGCGAGGTATCCCGTGCGCCCCGCCATTTCTGTTCCGCATCCCACGCAATCATTAATTTTTAGCTGCAGATGAGGACACGAACATGGCTGATATCTTCGAAAATCCAATGGGCCTGATGGGCTTCGAGTTCATCGAACTGGCGGCCCCGGCCCCTGGCGTACTGGAGCCGGTATTCCAGATGCTGGGCTTCACCAAGGTCGCGACCCACCGTTCCAAGAATGTGCACCTGTATCGGCAGGGTGGCATCAACCTGATTCTGAACAACGAACCCAAAAGCATCGCGTCGTATTTTGCCGCGGAGCATGGCCCATCGGTATGTGGCATGGCCTTCCGTGTGCGCAATGCCCATGAGGCCTATGCCCGTGCGCTGGAGCTGGGCGCGCAGCCGGTAGAAATCGAAACTGGCCCGATGGAACTGCGCCTGCCGGCGATCAAGGGCATTGGCGGTGCGCCGCTGTACCTGATCGACCGTTTCGAGGAAGGCAGCTCGATCTACGACATCGACTTCAACTTCATCGAGGGTGTCGACCGCCACCCGGTCGGTGCCGGCCTCAAGGTCATCGACCACCTCACCCACAACGTTTACCGTGGGCGCATGGCCTACTGGGCGGGCTTCTACGAGAAGCTGTTCAACTTCCGTGAAATCCGCTACTTCGACATCAAGGGTGAGTACACCGGCCTGACCTCCAAGGCGATGACCGCCCCGGATGGCATGATCCGCATTCCGCTCAACGAAGAGTCGTCCAAGGGCGCCGGGCAGATCGAGGAGTTCCTGATGCAGTTCAACGGTGAGGGCATCCAGCACGTTGCCTTCCTGACCGATGACCTGCTCAAGACCTGGGACGCGCTGAAGGGGTTCGGCATGCGCTTCATGACGGCGCCGCCACAAACCTATTACGAAATGCTCGAAGAGCGCCTGCCCGGCCATGGTGAGCCGGTCGATCAGTTGCAGGCGCGGGGTATCCTGCTCGATGGTGCCTCGCAGCCGGAAGACAAGCGCCTGCTGCTGCAGATCTTCTCGGAAACCCTGCTCGGGCCGGTGTTCTTCGAGTTCATCCAGCGTAAAGGCGACGACGGGTTTGGTGAAGGCAACTTCAAGGCCCTGTTCGAATCCATCGAGCGTGACCAGGTGCGTCGCGGCGTGCTGAGCACCGACTGACACGCTGGTAGTGGCGCCGCCGTCATGTCCCTTCGGCGGCGCGGCTACGCCTGTTCGCGCGCCCTTTCATCAGCGCCAGGAAAACCACCGAGGCGGTCAGGACCCCCACCAGTAGCAAGGAGGGCAGGGTCTGTCGCATCGACTGGCGAATCTCCCGCGCGGTGAAACCTTCGGCATAGCCGCCTACGACCCGGTAGCCGTATTTCTCCGAAAGCATGCTGGTCGAAAACTCGTCCTGCGAGGGGCGGGCGCCGGCGCGGCTGTCGCCGCCACTCCACAGGTAGCGGTCGTCGAATTCCAGCAGCAGCGTCAACCCGTCCTGGAAAGCGTCCAGCTCGCTGCGAAGCTGCGAGGCATACGCCGTGACAATGACACCCTGGTTATTGTCGGCCGTATACAGGTTCACCAGCAGTTTGCGGCGGGTATCGGCGAGCCCATAGGAAATCTCGACCTGGCGGCCAGACGTGGCAAATGCGGTCAAATCCTCCAGCGGGTCCGGCGTGGTACTGCAATAGGCCTGCTCGCCCTCTACCAGCGTGAGGGATCTGAGCATGGACAGGCTGGTGACATGATCCTGCAAGGTGTTCAGGGCGCTGGCACAAGGCTGCCCGGCCAGCGGTAGTGAACGCAACGCGGTTTCCTGCATGCGGTTGCATGCCTGATCGACACTGTAAACCGCTTCCTTCACGGAAACAGCCGCATTCTCCGCAAGTTTCGTTTGCAGTTGCAGGATCATCACCAGCAACCCGGATACCACGGGTACCAGCCCCACCACGATGAGCAACAGCAACTCCAGCATGCTACGCCCGGCGTTGACGATGTACGACATAGACCTATTGCGCTCCGCTGCAACGCTGTTCCAGTTGAACAGCCGAGCCCAAAGCCTAGGTCTTCGATGGTCGTTCGGCTGTAGGCCGAAGAAAGCGCGCGTGACAGTAATTGCGCAAACCTGCGTAAGCCCTATCGGCCTGCCAGCGGGGCCAGCACCTTGAACTCCGCCATGGTGGGCTGAACGTGCTGTGCTAACTTCAATAGCATTACCCGCAGCCCCCTTGGCCATGCTGGAGCCATGACATTGGTCGCCAAAAAATCATCACTTGGCCTTGAGCCACAGATCCGCCTTCACCCGCCTGCTGCCGCAGCCCGCAGGCCGGTTGACGACCGGATCGTGCAGCTGGACTGGAGCCGCACCTCCCTAGGGCCGCTGCCGCGCTGGCCGGCTTCGTTGCGCATCGCGGTGGATATGATGCACCTGTCGCCGTTCCCCTGTGCCGTGGTCTGGGGGCCAGACCTGACGGTGGTGCACAATGATGCCTACCATGCATTGCGCGGCGGCGCTGCGGATGGGCTCGGCCAGGCGTTCGATACACTGTGGCGCGAAATCTGGCCGACAGTGGGGCCTTGGGTTTTCAAGGCCCTGGAAGGGCAGTCGAGCTTTGTCGAGGACCCTCCCTTGCGCATCGGCAGTGACCCATGCGGCGAGCCCCTCTGGTGCGCATTTGGTTACGCGCCCCTGCACGATGAGCAAGGCAATGTCGCGGGCTTTCTGCACACGGTGATCGAGACCACTGCCAGCGTCGAGGCACACCGGCATTGGCGCGAGCAGGCGCAAGGCTTCGAGCAGCAGATCGAGCGGCATGTGCTGGAGCGCGAGCAGATCTGGCAGATGTCACGCGATGCGATGATGAGGGTTACCCCGGAGCTGAAGGTGCATGCCGCCAACCCCGCCTGGCACCGGGTGCTGGGTTGGGACGAACAGCAGATCCAGGGGGTGTCGGTACTGGAACTGGTGCACCCGGCAGATCGGACCGAGGTGCAGGTGGTGGTGTCGGCGTTACTGCAAGCCAGCAGCGCAGACCCGATCGAGACGCGCTTGCGGCACCGCGATGGGCATTACCATACCTTCCGCTGGAGCGCGCGCTTCGATGGGCGCTTGCTCACCGTAGTCGGCCAGGATATCAGCGAGGACCGCGAAGAGGCGGCGCGCCAGTCCGAAGCGCTGATGCGCAACACTGAACGGATGGAAGTCGTGGGGCAACTGGCCGGGGGCATGGGCCATGAGTTGAATAACCTGCTTTCTGGTATCGGCGGTAGCCTTGAGCTGCTCCAGCGCCGCCTCCAGGAGGGGCGCCCGGAGCGGATCGGTGCTTATGTGGATGTTGCCCGCGATTCGGTGATGCGGGCCATGGAGCTGACCCACCGTTTGCTGGCCTTTTCCCGCCACCAACCCTTGGCGCCAAAGCCGCTGGATTTCAACCGGCAGTTGCGCCTGTGCGAGCCGTTGTTGCGCAGGACCTTGGGTCCGGAGTTGTGCTTGCACTGGCAACTGGACGTCGCCCCGTGGGTGGTCAACCTGGATGTCACACAGCTCGAAAATGCATTGATCAACCTGTGTACCAACGCCCGCGAGGCGTGCCTGGAGCGGGGCAATGTCACGATCCGCAGCGTCAACGAACGCTTGATCGCGGCGTTCCCGGACGAGAACGGGCTGCCGCCGGGTGACTATGTGGCCTTGCATGTTGAGGACGATGGCCACGGCATGTCGGCTGCGGAAATCGCCAAGGCGTTCGAGCCTTTTTTCACCACCAAGCCCATCGGCCGTGGCTCCGGCCTGGGGCTGTCGATGGTCTACGGTTTTGTCGGCCAGTCGGGGGGCTATGCGTGGATCGAGTCTGCGCCGAACCAGGGGACCAAGGTGTCGATGTTGTTCCCCAGAACGTTCGAGCCGCTTCCTGATGAGTGCAAACCGGTGCAAAGGACGCAACGCATGGCCCAGGGTGAGCGGCTGCTGCTTGTGGATGACGAACTCAATCTGCGCGCGGTGATGCGTGAATACCTGGTTGAGCGCGGCTTCCAGGTGGTTGACGCAAGCGACGCCAACACCGCATTGGAGCGGTTTCGCCATGACGGTCCGTTCGACCTGGTGATCACCGATATCGGTTTGCCGGGCGGCTTCAGCGGGCGCCAGGTGGCCAAGGCCATGCGCATGCAACTGCCGCAGCAGAACATCCTGTTCATCACGGGCTATGCGGGGCAACCGGTGGAGCCCCAGTTGCTCGAACAGCCTGGCACAGCGTTGATGAACAAGCCGTTTTCGCTGGCAGACCTGGCAGACCAGGCGTTGCGCATGCTTGAACGCTGAGCCCCTCAGGGTTGGCCAAGGATCATGGCCACCTGTTCCTGCAGCTGTCGCAGTTCGAATGGCTTGCAGATCAGGTGCATATCGCACCCCAGAAAGCCCTCGCGCGCCATCGCGGTTTCCGCGTAGCCGGTAATGAACAGCACCGGTAACCGGGGGCGCAAGCTACGTGCAATCTCCGCCAGTTGCCGACCGTTCATGCCGGGTAAACCTACGTCGCTGATCAGCAGGTCGATGGGTTGCGAGGCGCGTAGCACCTCAAGCCCCTCCTCGGCGTTGGCCGCACTCAGGCACGTGAAGCCATTGTCACGCAGGGCCTGGCACAGCAGTTCGCGAACATGCAGGTCGTCCTCGACCAACAGCACCCGGTAGCCGTGTGTCGCTTGCGCAGGCACCAGCGGTTGGGCGGGCGAGGGTGCCTGGTCGATGTGACGCGGCAGGTACAGGTCTACCCGCGTGCCCTTGCCAATTTGGCTGTGCAGGGTGACATGGCCATGGGATTGCTTGCTGAACCCGTACACCATCGACAAGCCCAGGCCGATGCCTTGGCTGGTCGCTTTGGTGCTGAAGAAGGGTTCGAATGCGTGCTCCAGTGTGCTTGGCGCCATGCCCTGGCCGTTATCGATCACGCTCAGGCGCAGGTAATCGCCGGCGGTCAGGGGGCCGTCGGCCATGGGGCTGCTGTAGATAGGCTGGTTGGTTGCCTCGATCCGCAGCAGGCCACCGCTGGGCATGGCTTCACAGGCATTGAGGATCAGATTGTCGAGGGCCTCGCGCAATTGCTGGTCGTCAGCTTCCGCGTTCCACAGGCCTTTGGCGATGCTCACCTGCAGCTTTATCCCAGGCTTGAGTTGAGCCTTCAGCTGCTTGGTCTGCAACAGGGTGTGCAGGTTGACGCATCGGCTGTGCAACGACTGCCTGCATGAGAAGGCCAGTAGACGGTGGGTCAGGCGGGCGGCGCGTGACACCGCTTCGCGGCCCAGGCGCAACACACTGTCCAGGCCGTCGGAGCGGCCTTGCTTGAGGCGCCGGTCGATCAGCTCGAAACTGCCGCCAATACTGGTGAGCAGGTTATTGAAATCGTGGGCCACGCCGCCAGCGAGTTGGCCGATAGCTTCCATCTTGCGCGCCTGGAAGCGGGCCTGGGCGTAGCGCTCCGCCGGCTCATCAGGCTGGGCGAGCCCGTTATCCAGCCGCTGCTGCAGGTTTTTTAGCTGGTCGCGGGTCAGGTACTGCCGACGCCTGTGGCGCAGCGCGGACTGGGTCATGTGCAGCAGTTGGTCGTCGCCGAAAGGGGGCACCAGCAGGGTAAGGTTGCCGACCGGGTGATTGTGCACGCGGCTGGCCGACCATGCACCCTGGGTCACCAGCACGATGGGCAGATCCGACCAGTGCGGTTGCTGGTCGATAAAGGCCTGCAGCAGGGTACTAGGGCCTGCGTTGAACACCTGCTCGGCGATGATCGCCAGGCCGGCGCCTTCTGCCAGGCGCGCATGCAGGTGCGCCAGGTCGGTGGCACACAGGCAATTGATGCCGGCCGCCGACAGCAGGTGCGAGGTTTGCGCCGCCAACGGTGGTGGGGCGAGGATCAACGCACGTTCATCCAGCGCCAACGAACTGGCCAAGGCAATTCTCCTGCAGAGTGGCCTGATAACCACTGGACCCTGGGCACAGGCTCAGGGTTCAACAGGTTTCAGGCAGGCCTAGAGGCCTTGCTGCAGGGCGGGGTCATCCGGGTTTTGCTGCTCCAGCTCGGCCAGCAGCACCTGCACGTTCTGAAGTTGGCCGGATTCTTTCCAGTACTGGATCAGCAACACCCGCGCGCGACGGTTGGCCGGTTGCTGGCTGAGCACGGTTTCCAGCTGCTTCTGCGCCGCATCAAGTTGCTCCAGCGCATGCAGGGTCACCGCCAGGGTATAGCGGTAATCGACGTTGTCCGGGTCCAGTTCAACCGCGCGGGACAGTGCCAGCAAGGCGTACTCACGTTGCTGGTGGCGGATCAGCCAGCGCCCCAGCTGGTATTGCAGGAAGGCCGAGTCCGGGCTCAGGGCCAATGCCTTGCCGAGCACCTGGCGTGAGGCATCGTGCTGGCCTTGACGTTCCAGCAGGCGCACCTGGGTGGCCAGCGCATCGAGGTTGTCTGGGGCGACGGTCAACGCACGTTGCAGGGCTACCGCAGCTTGGGTGTAGTCATTTTCGTGCATGTACAAGCGCGCCAGGTGCACTTGCGCATCTGCTTCCTCGGGTTGTTGCGCCAGCGCTTGCTGGTATTGCTCCAGGGCCGCCTGCAGCGGGCCGAAATACAGGCCTATGTCATCCGGGGAAAGGCCAAGCAAGGCGTCCACGGCAGCGAAGCGCACGCTTTGGTCGTCATCGTCCAGCAGCGGGCCAAGCACCAGGCTGCGCTGCGCCGCAGGCAGCAGCCGGCGGATACCTGCGATGGCGGCACGGCGCACCAGTGGCTCGGCGTGTTCCAGGTCTTGCCGGGCGATTTTCAAGGCCAGTGGCGAAGGGTAGTTGGGCAGCTCGGCGTACAGGGCTGCGCGCCGGATGGCGGGCAAGTCGGTGCGTTGCAACTGCTGGTAAAGCACCCTGGCAGCGCCAGGCCGACCGTCGTGGGCCTGGCGCAAGGCCTTGGCATAGCTATGCGCCGGCAAGGCCGGCTGGGCTGGCGGAGTATCGCGCCACAGGTACCCGAACAGGGCCGATACCAGGATCAACAGCAGCACGGCGATCAGGTAGCGGTTGCGTCTGGGCATCGGGGGGTCCATGGCGGCAAGAAGGGCTGAGCTTGGGCCAGGCGGTAGATAAAAGCAACGGCTTGGCTATCGACCGTTCGGTTTCCGGGCGTTTGTTCAGCCGGCTTCAGATTCCCTTCAGATTCGTCACTGATACTTCGCCCAACCCATTAATCAGGGGGGAGTTTCATGACCCATACCCTTTGGAGCCACCTGCTCCCATTGCCGATAGGCACCCATGCAGCGCATCACGGCTGTTTGTCCCTGCACCTGCCGGACGACCCTGACCGGGAGGCGCTCGAGCAGTTCATTCATCGCTGTTTCGCTGAAGTTCACCACGCCGATGTACACCATTACCTGCCCGAGTTGCTGGCCTTGCGTGATAGCCACGGGCACTTGATCGCGGCGGCGGGTCTGCGCCCGGCCAGCAGTGGGCCGCTGTTTCTCGAGCGTTACCTGGACGTGCCCCTGGAAACCGCGGTTTCGCGCCTGACCAGCCTGCCCGTTGCCCGCGAGTGCATGGTCGAGGTCGGCAACCTGGCGTCGCTGAGCGCTGGCAGCGCACGCATCATGATCACCGCCGTGACCTGGCTGCTTGCCACCCGTGGGCTGAAGTGGGTGGCGTTCACCGGTGCCTCCACCTTGATCAACAGTTTCCAGCGCCTGGGCCTGGCACCTACCGTGCTGGCGCAGGCCGACCCGGCACGCCTGGACGAGCCCGTTGCGCAATGGGGCAGCTATTACGCCCAGCATCCGCAGGTGTACGCGGGCGAAATCGGCCAGGGCTTCGACTTGCTGCATAGCGCTGGTGTGTTTCGCCGCCTGGGCTTTCCGGTGCTGGACGAGGAGACCGGCCATGCCGCTTGAACTTGAACGTTTCTGGCAGGCATTGCTGGCCCATGGTGATGCGCCCGCGCTGGAAGGGGCCAGTGCACGCTACACCTACAAGCAGTTGCTTGCCGAGGTGCTACAGCGTGCCGAGGCCCTGCGCCAGCGTCAGGCCGGTGTGTTGGTGCTGGGGCTGGATAACGGTCCCGAACTGCTGTTGTGGGACCTGGCCGCGTTGGTCTCGGGGCGCGCCTGCGTGACGGTGCCCACCTTCTTCAGCCCAACCCAGTTGGAGCATTGCCTGCAACAGAGCGGCGCCAGCCTGGTGCTCGGCCCGCCCGCCTGGGAGAGCTCGCTCGGGCGGTTGGGTTTCGTCGACCAGCAAGGCTTCTGGTCGCGGCCAGCGCTGCCTGCGGTGGCCCTGCCTGAAGGCACCGCCAAGGTCACCTACACCTCTGGCAGTACCGGCAACCCCAAAGGCGTGTGCCTGAGCGCGCAGGCCATGCTGCGGGTCGCACACGAACTGGAACAGGCCAGCCGGCCTACGCAGCCTCGGCGCTACCTCGCTGTGCTTCCGCTGGGCGTGTTGCTGGAGAACCTGGGCGTTTACGCCGCCTTGCTGGCAGGGGCCAGTGTCATGCTGTACCCACAGGCCCAGTTGGGCATGGGGGGGGCCAGCCAGGTCGATTTCAAGCGGCTACTCGGGGCCATCGCCTTGAGCGGCGCACAAAGCCTGATTCTGGTTCCGCAACTGCTGCTGGGGCTGGTCACGGCAATCGAGCGCGGGCTGATGGGGGTTGGCATGCTGCGTTTCGTTGCGGTGGGTGGCGCCCGTGTGGCGCCCAGCCTTCTGGCGCGGGCCGAGGCCGTAGGCTTGCCGGTATTCGAGGGCTACGGGCTGTCGGAATGTGCCTCTGTGGTGGCGCTGAACCGCCCCGGTGCGGTGCGCCCAGGCAGTGTCGGCCGGCCTTTGCCGCATGTGCAGGTGCGCATCGCCGAAGACGGTGAGGTGCTGGTTGCCGGGACCCTGCTGCTTGGCTATCTGGGCGACACGCCCAGCCAAACCGCGTGGTGGGCCACCGGCGACCTGGGCTTTTTCGATGATGAAGGCTACCTGCACCTGAACGGGCGCAAGAAACACCAGTTCATCACCAGCTTCGGGCGCAACGTCAACCCTGAATGGGTAGAAGCCGAGCTGACCCAGAGCGGGGTGATCGCCCAGGCGTTCGTACATGGCGAGGGCATGCCGCGCAACGTGGCCTTGCTCTGGCCGCTCGCCCCGGGCACCACAGACGCGGCTATTGAGCAGGCCGTGCAGCACAGTAATGCCAGTTTGCCCGACTACGCCAGGGTGCATGCCTGGCGGCGTTTGCCAGCGCCATTCTCGGTCGCCGAGCACACCCTGACCGCCAATGGCCGCCCACGCCGTGAGGCGATCCTGCAGCGTTATCAATCCTTGTTGTCCGACATTCCGTCATGAGGTCTACCATGTCATTTTTCGACACCCTGCAGCTGCAAACCAGCCACGAACGTCAGGCTTTGTTCGCGGTGCCGGTCATTCGCGAGGCGCTGGCCGGCCAGGTCAGCCGGGCCAGCTACATCGCCTTCCTCACCCAGGCCTATTACCACGTGCGCCATACCGTGCCGCTGATGATGGCGTGCGGCGCGCGGCTGCCGGCGCGGCTGGAGTGGTTGCGCGGCGCGGTGTGCGAGTACATCCAGGAGGAGTACGGCCACGAGCAGTGGATCCTCAACGATATCAAGGCCTGTGGCGGTGACTGGGAGGCGGTACGCGACGGCCGGCCTGCCTTGCCCATCGAGTTGATGGTTGCCTATCTGTACGACCTTATCGCACGGGGCAACCCGGTGGGGTTGTTCGGCATGGTCAACGTGCTGGAGGGCACCAGCATCGCCCTGGCCACCCATGCTGCCGGGGCGATCCAGAGCACCCTCGGGTTGCCCAACCAGGCCTTCAGCTACCTCAGTTCCCACGGCGCGCTGGACCAGGACCACATGGTCACCTACAAAAGCCTGATGGACCGGCTGGACGACGTGGCCGACCAGCAGGCGGTGCTGCACGCCGCCAAGGTGGTGTACCAGCTGTATACCGCCATGTTCGAAGGTTTGCCACGCACTGAGCATGCCGAGGTGCAGCATGCGCTTGCATGAGTCGGTGGTGGTGCTGACCGGGGCCAGTGGCGGCATCGGCCTGGAACTGGCCGAGCAATTGTGTGCAGCCGGTGCCCGGGTCCTGGCGGTAAGCCGGCACATGGGCAAGCTGGCGGGGCTGATGAACCGCTACCCTGAGCGCCTGCGTTGGCAAACGGCCGACCTGCGTACGCCGACCGGGCGTGAACAGGTGGTCAGCCGCGCCCGTGAAATGGGCGGGGTCAATGTGCTGATCAATGCCGCCGGTGTAAACCGTTTTGCCTTGCTGGACCAGTTGGACGAGTACGCGCTGGATGAATTGCTCGACATCAACATCAAGGCGCCCCTGCAGCTGACCCGTGCCTGCCTGCCCCTGCTGCGCGAGCAACCCAAGGCGCTGGTGGTGAATGTCGGTTCCACTTACGGCTCGATCGGCTACCCCGGCTACGCCACCTACTGTGCCAGCAAGTTCGCCCTGCGCGGTTTTTCCGAGGCGTTGCGCCGCGAGTTGGCCGATACCACGGTGAATGTGCTGTATGCCGCCCCGCGGGCCACCCGCACCACCATGAACAGCAGCGCCGCCACCGCGCTCAACCAGGCGCTGAAGGTCGGCATGGACGACCCGGCCGATGTCGCCCGCGCCGTGCTCGTGGCCGTCCAGTCGGAGCGCAGCGAGCTGTACCTGGGGTGGCCGGAAAAGCTCTTCGTACGCATCAACGGCATGTTGCCAGGGGTGGTCGACCGTGCCCTGCGCAAGCAATTGCCTGTCATTCGCCGCTACATTGGCGGCCATATCAAGGAGTCGAGCAAATGAAGCGACTGGCCTTCGTCAGCCTGCTGGCGTTCACCCCGTTCACCTGGGCACTGGACCCAGCCGGAAACCAGCAGCTCAGCGCGCTGCAACAGCGTTGGGCACAAATCCAGTATCAGACGCCCAAGGCCCAGCGCGCTGATGCTTTCGAGAGGTTGTCCGGTGAGGCGGCGGCATTCGTCAGGCAGCACCCCGGCACCCCCGAGCCGCTGATCTGGGAAGGCATCATCAACAGCAGCTGGGCTGGCGCCGTGGGCGGGCTTGGTGCGCTGGGCAAGGTCAAGTCAGCCAAGGCCAGCCTGGAGCAGGCCATGAAGCTGGACCCTGATGCCCTGCAGGGCTCGGCCTATACCAGCCTTGGCACGCTTTACGACCAGGTGCCGGGCTGGCCGATAGGGTTCGGTGACGGCGACAAGGCGGACCAGCTGTTGCGCGAAGCCCTCAAGATCAACCCCAACGGCATCGACAGCAACTATTTCTGGGCCGACCACTTGTACCGGCAAAAGCGCTACGCTGAAGCCACTGCTGCCTTGCACAAGGCCATGCAGGCGCCGCCGCGGCCGGGGCGTGAACTGGCGGACCAGGGCCGGCGGGCGGATATCGCGGCTTTACTCAAGGCAATCAAGGACAAACAGGACTGAACATGCGGCTACTGCTGGTTGAGGACGATACCGCACTGGGGGAGGGGATCTGTGATGGCTTGCGCCAGGAGGGTTATACGCTCGACTGGTTGCGCGACGGCCAGAATGGCGTGCACGCGCTGCTGCATGAAACATTCGACCTGGCCATCCTGGACCTGGGCTTGCCGCGCCTGGATGGCATCGAGGTGCTTCGGCGCGTGAGAGGCGCTGGCAATAGCTTGCCGGTACTGATCCTCACCGCGCGGGACGCCCTGGATGATCGCATCGCCGGGCTGGATGCCGGCGCTGACGACTACCTGGTCAAGCCGTTCGACCTCAACGAGCTGAAGGCCCGCTTGCGGGCTTTGCTCAGGCGCAGCGCCGGGCGTGCCAAGGTATTGATCGAGCATGCCGGGGTCATGCTCGACCCCGCTACCCAGCAGGTACATTACCAAGGGCTGGAAGTGATACTGACCCCCAAGGAGTACCGCTTGCTGCATGAATTGCTGGCGCAGCCGGGCAAGGTGTTCACCCGCGAACGCCTGACCCAGCTGCTGTATGGCTGGGATGAAGAACCCGAGAGCAATACCCTGGAAGTGCACATCTACCACCTGCGCAAAAAGCTCAACAACGGCCTGATCCGCACGGTGCGGGGCATTGGCTACCTGGTCGAGGGCAAGGCATGACCTCGTTGCGGCGAAGGACGTTGTGGCGGGTCATGCTGCTGTTGCTGCTGGGGACAGGCCTGCTGACGCTGTACAACTATCATGACAGTCGCCATGAGATCAACGAAGTGTACGACGCCCACCTGGCGCAGAATGCCCGCCTGCTGCAGGGGGTCATGAGCCTGCCGGTCCAGGGCGGCTCGCGCGAGGCCATGTACCAGGCGTTCAACGACGCCTTGGCCCAGGCCGGCCACCACCGGGTTGGCCACCCCTACGAAAGCAAGCTGGCATTCCAGGTATGGGGTGAGGGGGGCGTATTGCTGGTGCATACACCCAGTGCCCCGCAGCTGTCGCTGCCGCCGTCCGAACCTGGGTTCTACGACTTTTCCAGTGGTGACCGGCAATGGCGCGGCTTCGTGTTACCGGTGCCGGAAAAGCACTGGGTCATCTGGGTGGGTGAACGTGATGATGTGCGCTACGACCTGATCGACCGGATCGTGCGCCATACCTTGTTCCCCTTCCTGCTCGGCAGCCTGGCCCTGGTGTTGCTGGTCTGGGTCGCGATCGGCTGGGGGCTGCGCCCCTTGCAGAACATGGCCACGGTCATTCGCGCACGCCACGCCGATTCACTCGAACCCTTGCGCCTGGCGCCATTGCCCTCGGAGCTGGAACCCATGCAAGCGGCCATCAACCGCCTGCTGGCGCAGATCGAAGACATGTTGCGGCGCGAACACCGCTTCATTGCCGACGCCGCCCATGAAATGCGCACGCCGCTGGCGGTGTTGCGCCTGCATGCCCAGAACGCACTCGAGGCCGCGAGCGAGGCCGAACGGCGCAAGGCGCTGGGCTTTCTGATTGGCGGTGTGGACCGGCTGACCCGGGTGGTCAACCAGTTGCTGACCCTGGCCCGTGTCGAGCCGCGCCTGGGCCAGCAGGCCGCGGTCAAGGTCGACCTGGGTGAGGTGGTCACCGACACCATGGCCGAGCTGACTCCCTGGATACTCGACCGCGGCCTGGAGCCATCGCTGGATATCGGTGAGGGTGAGCACCACCTGGGCATCGACGCCGGTGCGTTGACCATCGCGTTCCAGAACCTGGTTTCCAACGCCGTCGAGCATTCGCCCCCGGGAGGGCGCATCAGCGTACTGCTCAGGCGCCTGGAAAACCGTTTCGAGCTGATTGTGGAGGACGATGGCCCAGGGATCGAGCCGGCTGACATAGCGCGGGTGTTCGAGCGCTTCTACAGCCGTAACAGCCCCAACGGTGCCGGGCTGGGGCTGTCCATTGTCGCCACCATCATTGACCGCCTGGGCGGGCATGTTCACCTTGAGAACCGACCGAGCGGTGGCTTGGCGGCAACCCTGCGGCTGCCTTTGAACTGATGCAAAAAGCTGTACATTGCGGGTGACAAACCTGTACAGGCTGCTATGTTTGTACAATATTAGTCATGGCAGCCGAGGCCAGCATGGCAGTCCCAGCCCGATTCACATCCCTGTGTCTGTTGCTGACCGCCCTGGCCACGGCGGCTGTGGCGGACTGGCGTGCGGATGTGCCGGCCGCACAACGGCTGGGTGAAGGCGATTTCAGCTGGTGGGGCCTGCGTTTGTACAGTGCGCGGCTGTGGGCGGCCGGCCCCGTGCAGCGCTGGGATGAGCCGTTCGCGCTGGAGCTGCGTTACCACCGCTCGCTGTCCAGAGACACCTTGGTCGAAGCCAGCCTTGCAGAAATGCGCAGGCTCGACGGGGGCGGCATGACGGCACAACGCAGCGCGCAACTGACCGGGCTGCTGCAACAGGCATTCGTCGACGTAAGCCCTGGCATGCGCATAACAGGTGTTTACCTGCCGGGCCAAGGCTGCCGTTTTTACGTTGACGGCAAACTCAGCCGCGAAATCACCGACCCTGTCTTCGCACGGGCATTCTTCGCCATCTGGCTTGGCCCGAATGCCAGGGACCCACAATTACGGCAGCGCTTGCTTGGGCTGGCCGGCACCGATGGAGAGCCGTGACATGAACGTTGGCAAAGCGCTGTTACTGGTTGGCTGCCTGCTGTTGGGCAGTTGCGGCAACGTGGGGGTCGAGCATTATGCCGGTGAGCAACCCAAGCTCGACCTGGCGGCGTTCTTCTCCCGGCCGGTTCAGGCCTGGGGCATGTTCCAGAAGCGTTCCGGCGAGGTGGTCAAGCGGTTTCATGTGCGCATCGACAGCCACCGGGAAGGTGAGCGGCTGATTCTCGACGAGCACTTCGTGTACAGCGACGGCACGCGCCAACAGCGCACTTGGACCTTGGTGCCGGACGGGCCTGGGCGCTGGCGGGGCACGGCCGGCGACGTGATCGGCGAGGCCCGTGGCGAAGTGGCGGGCAATGCGCTGCGCTGGCGCTACCGGCTGGACTTGCCGGTGGACGGCAAGCACTGGGAGGTGGACCTGGACGACTGGATGTACCTGATGGATGACGACACGCTGATCAACCGCTCGAGCATGAGCAAACTAGGTGTGGAGATCGGCCAGATCACGCTGTTCTTCCGCCGCCTGCCGGAGGCTACGCCATGAACCTGAATGCATTGGCCCAGCACGTGGATGCTGGCGAAATCGAAGAGCTTGAAGTGCTGTCGCTGGAAGGTGGTTTCTACGTTTTGCGTGCAATTACCGCAACCGGCCCGGTTACCCTGAGCGATGCGCAGGGGCAGCCTGTGCGCCTGCGCTCCACTACCGAACTGCGCGATTTGCTGGCTGACATGGCCGAGGTGCCATGCGTGCTGGTGCAGCAGTCGGTGCATGATGAGATGTGCGGGCAACGTGACGGCCCCATTGCACCGTTGCGCGTGCCGATTACCCTGGCCAGCCAGTGGTAGGCCGCCCCGTGCGCCTGGGCCTGGTGCTGGGTGACCAGTTATCGCTGGAGCTGCCAAGCCTGAAGGCACTGGACCCTGCCCAGGACGCTATCCTGATGGCAGAGGTGGAGGGCGAGGCGCGCTATGTGCCCCATCACCCGCAAAAGATCGTGCTCATTTTCAGTGCCATGCGCCACTTTGCCCAGGCGCTGCGCGAGCGCGGCTGGCAAGTGCACTACGTTCCGATCAATGACAGCGACAATAGCGGCACCATCGTCGGTGAGCTGCGCCGCTGGCGCGAACGGCTTGGCGCGGCGCAGATCGACCTGACCGAATGTGGCGAGTGGCGGCTCGAGCACGCGTTGCGCGAGTCCGGGCTGCCCTTGACGTGGCACCGCGACACCCGCTTTCTGTGCTCGCGTGAAGCCTTCGCGCGCTGGGCAGAGGGTCGCCGGCAGTTGCGCATGGAGCATTTCTATCGCGGTATGCGCAAGCGGTGCGGCCTGCTGCTGGAGCCCGATGGCAGCCCTGCCGGGGGCACCTGGAACTTCGACAGTGAAAACCGTAAACCACTGCCTCGGAACCTGGGCGCTCCGTTCGCGGCGCGCTTTACGCCCGATGCCATTACCCTGGCGGTGATGGCGCTGGTACGCCAGCGCTTCGGCGACCACTACGGCGAGATAGACGGGTTCGAGTACCCCGTCACCCAGCAGCAGGCGCTTGAGCTGTGGCAGCACTTTCTCGACTTCGGTCTGGCGGCATTCGGTGACTACCAGGACGCCATGGCCGAAGGTGAGCCGTATCTTTTCCATTCACGCATCAGCGCGGCCCTGAACATAGGCTTGCTCGATGTGCGGCAGTTGTGCGAAGACGTGCAACAGGCCTGGCGCGAAGGCAGGGTGCCGCTCAACGCCGCCGAAGGTTTCATCCGCCAACTGATCGGTTGGCGTGAATATGTCCGCGGTGTGTATTGGCTGCGCATGCCCGACTACGCCACATTGAACCACTTCGGCAACGCCCGCGGCTTGCCCGAGTTCTACTGGACCGGCAACACCCGCATGCGCTGCATGGCGCAAGCGATAGGGCAAACGCTGCGGCTTGGGTACGCGCACCACGTGCAGCGGCTGATGGTGACCGGCAACTTTGCGCTGTTGGCAGGCATCGCGCCTGCCGCCATCTGTGAATGGTACCTGGCGGTTTACATCGACGCATTCGACTGGGTCGAACTGCCCAACACGCTTGGCATGGTGATGCATGCCGACGGTGGCTACCTGGGCTCCAAACCGTATTGCGCCAGTGGGCGCTACATCCAGCGGATGTCCGACCACTGCAAGGCCTGCAGCTATCGGGTAGACAAGGTGGTGGAAGCCGATGCCTGCCCGTTCAATGCGCTGTACTGGCATTTTCTTATCCGCCACCGTCAACGCCTGTCAGCCAACCCGCGCCTGGCAATGGTGTACCGCAACCTCGACCGCATGGCTGCCGCGCGCCGTGATGGTGTGTGGCAACGTGGCGAGCAGTTGCTCGCCGAGCTGGATGCAGGCAGGCCGCTGTGAAGAAGCAAAGCCTGCCAAGCAAGGTGTGCGTGGTGTGTGGCCGGCCATTCACCTGGCGCAAGCGCTGGGCGCGTTGCTGGGACGAGGTGCGTTATTGTTCCGAGCGCTGTCGCCGCTCAGCGCCACGCGGCCAGGCGCACCAGCAAGGGCAGGGCCAAGGCCCAGATCGGCATTAGAACCAGGGTGGTTGCCAAAGGCCCCAGGGGCAGCGCGACATCGGCCAGCCTGGCGC